>CAUZVF010000206.1:0-7656 GCA_963582955.1 Planctomycetota bacterium | reverse complement strand
GGCCTTTACCGACAAAGGAGAAACTCTCGTCGGCGAACCGGCAAAACGGCAAGCGGTGATGAATCCGACAAACACCGTGTACTCAATCAAGCGTTTCATGGGCCGGCGTCACGACGAAGTGTCGTCTGAAGAAAAGATTGTGCCCTATGAAGTCGTCGGCGGGCCAAACGATTACGTCAAGGTCAAAGCAGGGGACAAAACCTACACGCCGCCCGAAATCTCGGCGATGGTGCTCCGCAAGTTGAAAGAGGCGGCGGAGAGTTATCTAGGGCACAAAGTGAACAAAGCCGTGATCACGGTCCCTGCGTACTTTAACGACGCCCAACGTCAGGCAACCAAGGATGCCGGTCAGATTGCCGGGCTCGAGGTTTCGCGGATTATCAACGAACCGACAGCCGCCGCGCTCGCTTATGGTCTGGAAAAGAAAAGGGACGAAAAAATCGCGGTCTTCGACCTTGGTGGCGGGACGTTTGACGTTTCGATTCTCGAAGTGAGCGATGAATTAGTCGAGGTACTCAGCACGCACGGCGACACGCACCTCGGCGGCGACGATTTTGACGAGGAATTGATCAACTATATTGCGGACCAATTCAAAGCCGAGCAGGGAATTGATCTGCGCAGCGATCCCATGGCTTTGCAACGCTTGCGCGAAGCGGCCGAGAAAGCCAAGAAAGAATTGTCGTCATCGCAGACGACCGACATCAACCTGCCGTTCATCACGGCCGATGCCAGCGGAGCGAAACATCTTCAAATGAATATCAGCCGAGTCGATTTTGAACGGCTGATTGACGGATTGGTCGAGCGATGCCGTCAGCCGGTGTTGAGTGCTTTGAAAGACGCCAAATTGCAACCCGGTGAAGTCGACGAAGTCGTGCTGGTCGGCGGATCGACTCGTGTCCCGAAAGTTCAGGAATTCGTCAAGCAACTGTTCGGCAAAGAGCCGCACAAGGGTGTGAATGCGGACGAGGTGGTGTCGGTCGGTGCGGCCATCCAGGGTGGGATCATTGCTGGTGACGTAACGGACGTCGTCTTGATGGACGTGACGCCGTTGTCGCTGGGTATCGAGACCGAAGGTTCGATCATGACTGCCTTGATCGAACGCAACACGACGATTCCCACTACGAAGAAGGAGACATTCTCAACAGCCTCGGAAAATCAAACAGCTGTCACCGTCCGCGTTTTCCAAGGAGAACGTCAAATGGCGAACGACAACCGGTTACTGAGCCAGTTCAATCTGGACGGCATTCCACCGGCACCGCGCGGAGTTCCTCAGATTGAAGTCGCGTTTGATATCGACGTGAATGGGATCTTAAATGTCTCGGCCAAAGACATGGCGACCGGCAAAGAGCAGTCTGTTCGCATCGAAGAGTCAAGTGGACTCTCGGAGGAAGAGATCGAGAAGATGCGTACGGATGCCGAAACTCATGCCGAAGACGATAAAAAGAAACGAGAACTCGTCGAGGCACAAAACAACGGTTCACGGCTTGTCGATGACGCTGAGAAACTGATGAAGGAGCACTCCGATAAACTGGACGATGCTTCCAAGTCGGCGATTGAATCGTCAGTTGGCAAAGTGAATGAAGTCGTCAAGGGCGAGGACGTTGCCGCCATCAACGCCGCCACCGAAGAACTCACGCAAGCCATGCACGCTTTGGCCCAGCACATGTACGCGGACCAAGACGGCGATGCGAGTGCCGCGGCGGCGGCAGGCGAACCGGCCGAGGCCGAATCGCCTGTCGGTGCGGACGATGATGTGATTGATGCGGAGTTTGAAAAGAAGGAATAATTTTGGTTCAGAGAGTGACCCAATGACCTTTCGATTCGACAAACTGACCGTCAAGGCGCAAGAGGCCGTCCAGCGTGCTCAACATCTTGCCGAGGAAAAAAGCCATCAGCAATTGATGCCGCTGCACCTGTTGAAATCACTCTTGGACGAGGAACAAGGCGTCGTCCGGCCAATCGTTAACAAGATTGGTGCGAATTTGGGACAACTCCAATCGATGGTTGACAGTGAATTGGACAGGCTCCCCAAGGTCACCGGTGCCGGACTTCAGATTGCAGCGAGTCCGGCTGTCATGGAGATCCTGGAGGCGGGGCAAGAGGTCGCCAGCCAGATGAACGACTCGTTCGTCTCGACCGAACATCTCTTGTTGGCCCTGGCAAAATCGGACGATCAAGCAAAACGCATGCTGGAATTGAATGCCGTCAACGAACAAGACGTGTTGAACGCTCTTCAATCCGTGCGTGGCAGCCAGCAAGTGACCGATCAAACTCCGGAAGATAAGTATCAAGCGCTGGAACGTTACGGCAACGACCTTGTTGAACTCGCTCGGCAAGGAAAGATCGATCCCGTGATCGGCCGTGACACCGAGATTCGTCGTGTTGTCCAAGTTCTTTCCCGTCGTCGGAAGAACAATCCCGTCTTGATTGGCGAGCCCGGCGTTGGCAAGACGGCCATCGTCGAGGGACTCGCTCACCGTTCCTCAAAATCTGAAAGACAAACGCGTCGTCGCACTCGACATGGGAGCACTGATCGCCGGAGCCAAGTATCGTGGTGAATTCGAAGACCGGTTGAAGGCTGTTTTGCGGGAAGTTCAAGAGGCACAAGGCCAAATCATTCTGTTCATCGATGAATTGCACACCGTTGTCGGAGCCGGTGCCGCGGAAGGAGCGATGGATGCCTCGAACCTGTTAAAGCCCGCGTTGGCTCGCGGCGACTTGCATTGCGTTGGTGCGACAACGCTGGATGAATACCGGAAGCACATCGAAAAGGACCCGGCCTTGGAACGGAGATTCCAGCCAGTCCTGGTACAGGAACCAAACATCGACGACACGATCTCGATTCTTCGCGGCTTGAAAGAACGGTACGAGTCGCATCACGGCGTGCGGATCACCGACGACGCACTGATTTCGGCCGCCACACTTTCGGACCGATACATCAACGATCGGTTCCTGCCCGACAAGGCCATCGATCTCGTCGACGAAGCCGGCAGCCGGTTGCGGATGGAGATTGATTCGATGCCTGTCGAAATCGACGAAGCCACACGGCAGTTGACTCGCATGCAGATCGAAGCGACGGCTTTGGCGAATGAAACCAGCGCGGACAGCCAAGAACGGCTTGAAGGCTTGAAACGACAGATTGCCGACCGCGAAGAAGACGTCAATCGGCTGAAGACAAAATGGGAAACGGAAAAGGAGGCCCTGTCTGGTTTGCAACCCGTCAAGGAAAGCATCGGTCAGTTACGGACCAACTACGAACAAGCCTTCAACAAGGCCCGCACAACGAATCTTAACGACGATTACATTGCCGCTCAGCAGGCGGAACAGGAACTGCGTGACGCCGAGCAAAAATTGATTGAGTTAGAAGAGAGATTCGCCGAGATCAACGCCTCCGGCGAGGAACGCCTGTTGCGTGAAGAAGTCACCGCCGAAGACATCGCGAAAGTCGTCGGCCTGTGGACCGGCATTCCTGTCTCGAGCATGTTGCAGGGTGAGCGGGAACGCTTACTGCAAATGGAAGACAAAATCCACGAGCGGATGATCGGCCAGCATGAAGCCGTCGAAGCGGTATCGAACGCCGTCCGCCGCGCCCGTTCGGGATTGCAGGAACGGAATCGCCCGATCGGATCGTTCATTTTCCTGGGACCGACCGGCGTTGGAAAAACAGAATTGTGCAAGTCGCTCGCGGAATTCCTATTCGACGACGAGCGGGCGATGGTGCGGATCGACATGAGCGAATTCATGGAACGCCATTCCGTCGCACGTCTGATTGGTGCCCCTCCCGGCTACGTGGGATACGAAGAAGGTGGCCGGCTGACCGAAGCCGTCCGCCGTCAACCGTATTGCGTGATTCTGCTCGACGAAATCGAAAAGGCTCACCGAGATGTCTGCAACGTGTTGCTTCAATTGCTCGACGACGGGCGATTGACAGACGGGCAAGGCCGCACGGTCGACTTCTCGAACACAATCGTCGTCATGACGTCAAACATCGGCAGCCAAACGATCATGGATCTGGCCGGTGAAGAACACGAGACCGAGATTCAAAAACGCGTGACCGATGCGCTGCGTCACGAGTTCTTGCCAGAATTCCTAAACCGCATCGATGAAGTGATCGTCTTCCATCCGCTGGGAAAAACCGCTATTCGCAAGATCGTCGATTTACAGCTTTCGCAGCTTGCACGGCAACTCGCCGAAAATGGGTTTGGACTGGAAGTCTCGGATGCCACCAAAGACCTGTTGGCCGACGAAGGATACGACCCGGTTTACGGCGCGCGGCCATTGAAACGAGTGATCCAACAACGACTGCAAAACTCGTTAGCGAATGAAATTCTCGCGGAGAATTTCCCAGAGGGCAGCACGATTCACGTGGATGCTCAGATGGACGGATTTATCTTTTCGGCGAATCCGTCCGACGAGCCAGCGACCAGCAAATTGCGCTAATTGCTCGACTCGTCCAAGTTGACAAACGGGCTTAGCCGGCGGGCTTTGGCCACCAGCGTCTGCTTTTCGTCCGCGCTGGTTGCTTTTTCGTACTTGTCTCGCAGTTTTCGCAGCTTGGTTCGCCGCGAGCGTCGCCGAGCAATCTCGCGGGTGCGCTCAACTCGTCCCATGTTCCGCGTTTCCCTTCTTTGACTCTTTCGTTGGGGAACTCTTAAGCCCCGTTTGTCGAAATCAATGTAGTGCGCCAGCACTTGAACGCATTTCTTTTAGCAGTTGGCAATCCGCGGGTCAACTCGGAGCAAAACTGCCATCACCAAACGCTCTCTTTGATGCACAATGGCTTGGTCGGGAAGAGATGGTATCATGGGCCAATGAGTTGGTCGTGGCTCAGATCTCAGCGAAAGGGCGTAGCGTTCTTTGCTCGGCGAATCTTCGCTACCGAGGCTGCCGCACGATGTCAGTTCTCACTGCGGAACGGCTCTATCTTCGAGCCTAAAGATGGTAATCTACTTTGTCTCGGCTTGCGGCACGTGCGATTCGGACGATGCAAAGCCACTTGAAACTGACCGGTGCGCGAGTGGGCGTCGTCGTGAAATTCGGAAAACACACATTTGAGATTCGCGGCGTGCGACCGTTGCGAACGTGACAAAGGCCTCCAACGAATTAAGGAACCAACGAATGTCTCGATGCGAGAGTGGCTCATTCGTTGGATCCTTCATTCGTTGGAGCCATCCAGACCGAACAAAGGGAATTCAATCCAGCAAGACGGTGCGTCCAACGAATCAAAGAGCCAACGAATCAGGATCGTCAGTCATTCGTTAGCTCGTTGGAGTGCACGCATTACGCCCGGATCGGGAAAGGAGCATGAGAAATGTCGAGTACACTGAATCGAGGGACGATGTTCAAATCGTTGGCGTGTCACTGCGTCACCGCGTTGGTGGCATCTCATTTCGTTGTCCCGGTGATTCACGCCGATGAAACAGGAAGAGCCGGACACGATCACAAACATGCTGATCATTGCGAGTTCTCAATTCGCTCCGTCAAGGACGGCCGCTGGTTGGACGCGAAGACGTGGAAACCGGCTCGCGTTCCGGGCAACGGCGACCGAGTACTGATCAGTCGCGGGACGTTTGTGGAATACGACGCGAAGAAGCGAGACGTCATTCGACTGGTACAGGTTGTCGGCACGCTCAGTTTTGCTCGCGACCGCGACACGGTACTCAATGTCGGATTGCTCACCATTCAGCATACCGATGAGTGCTCGGAACACGGTTTCGCCTGTGAGTTCGAAGGGGCGGAGGCTGGTCCTGACACACCCGCGGACCAGTGGCCGTCACTGATCGTGGGGACTCGTGACAAGCCCATTCCGGCTAAATACACCGCCAGGATTCGTCTTCACCATCTCGAAGGAATGAATAAGGACGACGCGCCGGCGATCGCGTGTTGCTCAGGCCGGATGGAGATTCACGGCTCTGCGTTGAGTCGGGCCTGGGTGAAGCTTGCGGCGAACGCGATGGCGGGCAGCGATACTCTGAAGCTTCCCAATGCAATCTCCGGCTGGCGCGTTGGCGACGAGGTCATCGTCACGCAGTCTGAGCGGACCGGTTCCGGTTCATCATTTCGCAAGGGTTCACGCCGCGAAAAGACACCGCAAACCGAACAACGAACGATCAAGGCGATCGCTGGCGACACGCTGACGCTCGACCGGCCATTGGACAATGCGCACTCCGGCAGCGGTGAGTTCCGCAGCGAAGTGGCGAATCTGTCGCGGAATGTTGTGATTGAAAGCGCTGATCCGGACGGCGTTCGCGGACACACCGTCTATCACCGGTTCAGCAAGGGCGGCATCAGTTACGCTCGCTTCGCTCATCTCGGCAAAGAGGGCGTGCTCGGCCGCTACTCGATTCACTATCATCTGGTGGGCGACACGATGCGCGGCAGTTGTGTCGAAGGAGTCTCGATCGTTGATTCGCACAATCGCTGGATCACGATCCACGGCACGCAGTATCTCGTCGTACGCGACTGTGTTGGTTACAAGAGCGCCGGCCACGGATTTTTTATGGAAGACGGCACCGAAGTTTACAACCTGCTCGATCGAAACCTCGGCGTTCACGCCTACAGAGTTCGACGCTTGCCGAAGCAGGTTTTGCCCTTCGACCAGAACGACGGAGCGGCGTTCTGGTGGGCCAACGGGCTGAACACGCTGACTCGCAATGTCGGCGTGGAATGCGACCAGTACGGCTTTCGCTATGACATGCAGAAGCGCAGTAACTTCGACAGCAATCTGCCAATTCTGCAACCGGACGGCAACGAGAAGATTGTTGATGTCCGCACCATTGGAATCTGGCGTTTCGAAGACAACGAGGCGCACGGCAACTTTGCTGGCATGGTCGTTGCGGCCAACGGCGGCAGCCAGCCGGACAGCGGAATCCGCAACGAGAAAATGCTGCAGCGGATCAAAAGCGTCGATTGGACCGGTCCCGACACGCGGCATCCGCATGTAATTCGCGGTTTCAAAATTTGGCGGGCGCACTACGCGTTCCGCCCGCACAGTCCGTCGATGTTGATGGAAGACATTCGCATTCACGGTGCGGCGTATGGTATTTACCGCCCCGCGTTTGAAAACCATGTTTATCGCAACCTGCATATGACGGGCCTGGGACCTGAGCCATTCAACCGCGGCATGGACGACGCCAGCGCTCAGGTCGGCAGCATCACGGTCGATGGATTGAGGCTCGACGACCTGACCCGCGGCAACCAACGTCATCCGTTCATCCACATGACCGACAACGCTCTGGCCGAAGGGGCCGAGTGCCATTTCCGTAATATCGTGTTGGAAAGCAAAGAAGGCCGTCGTCCGCTATTCAATCTGGGTGGCAGCTCGTTGGTCCCGCCGTATCTCGATCGCGGCGTGCCGTATTTCGTCCATGACCACTACGGCCCTGGCCGCGACGCCAAGATTGTCAGTATCAGGGCCAAGCACCTGATCGAGGACGGCAACAAATACCGCGAGGAACGACCGATTACCGGCGACGAATCTCGCATCGCGGAAGTGAAGGACGTTCATTGGCCGAAGCTGCTCGATCCCGTGGATGACGTTCCGCCCGCGACGATTATCACTTCGGCGCAACGTGACAGCGGCCAGTTGGTCGTGCGCGGCGTTTCGCACGACAATGGTGAAATCGTTTCTATCTGGGTCAATGACAAGAAGGCGAG
>CAUZVF010000205.1:0-7672 GCA_963582955.1 Planctomycetota bacterium | reverse complement strand
ATGTAGCAACCAACAATCGCCACGAGCGACAAAAGAACCAACGAGTTTATGGACTTGATCGCCATCCAACATCTCTCCTTCAAACGCCGAATCATTGCACGAATTGGTACGATTGCAGCGCGAGATATTAGCAGATCGAAGGCCGCCGTAAAGATCAGGTGAGCGTGCTGAGTGAGTCCTTGCCGTCCAGCAGCGTTCCTTTTGTCGGCGAATAGTCGTGGCAGATACCCGCGATGTCGTCGCGGGCCGCGAAGTAGGCATCGATGATTTGCGAATCCCACTGAATGCCGGACAACTCGCGAAAGATCGACTCGACTTTCTCGATCAGCATCCCTTTTCGATAAGGACGATCACTGCTCATGGCATCATAAGCGTCCGCCACGGCCAGGATGCGAGCCATCCTGGGAATCTCGTCACCGACAAGGCCGTCGGGATATCCCCGTCCATTGACTTCTTCGTGATGGTTTCGCACTCCGGGCAAAATGTGTTGCAGATTGCTCATGCCTTTTAGAATCTCGTAGCCGATCGTCGGATGCCTCTTGATTTGATCGAATTCCTCGTCACTCAGACGTCCCGGCTTTTGCAGGATTGCATCGTTGACACCGATCTTGCCAATATCGTGCAGCAGGCCGGAAAGGTAAACGTCGTGTTGGTCGGTCGGCGACAGCTCCAACTGTTTGGCCAACCGACGGCCGATCAAGGCAACGCGTTCGCTGTGACCGCGAGTGTACGGATCTTTCGCATCAAGCGATGAAACCAGAGCCCGAACGAAACAGACGAGCAATTCTTCGTGCTGCAGATACAAATCGATGTTTCTCAGGTGAGTCCCGAGGATCGTCGCGATCGAGTTCAGCAGACTGGCCTCGACGGTACCAAACTCGCGACCTTCTTCGATGTTGTAATTGACGATCCAACCCGATCGAAAAACTCCTTCGGCAATCGGAACGACGACGAAGTTACGGATACCGGGGAATTCAGCGCCAATGGACAGGTCTTCGATATGGTTTTTGACCAGCGGACGTGACCAGTCGTGTCCTTCGAACCGGCCGACGAACTCGAGCAATCCGGCCTCGTCAAACGGCACATTTCCGTCGAGCAGAAAATGAGTGCCACGGTTGCGTTCTTCCAGCCAGATGATGTTGCCTTCCGCGGGAATCAGGCCGCTCATGCGGTCGAGGCACAGTTCCGCCAAATCGACCGGGCTGCGCGAGATCTGCAAGTTTCCCGTCAGGCTGTGCAGCAGGCTGATTTCCTCGTAGGTCTGTTCGATCTCGGAACTCAGTTTGTCCAACTCGGATTCCAACCGAACTTCCACGTCGCGCTGCGTTCGTTCCGCGAGCGTTGCCGCCAGCAGGTGCTGCAGGATCTCGGCGTGACAATGCCGTTGACTAGCAACCCAGCCATCAAGTTTCGATTGCGTCCAACCAAGCTCGGCCGCCAACACGACGGCGTCGTGAGGACAAACGCCGGAACGAGCCAAGACGAACCCCAAAGCAAGGACTCTGCGTCCGTCGATGTCCGGCAGCGACAGTGCGTAATAAATCAACCCGGATTTCAGTTCCAACACACGTCCGTCGGTTGCATCGCCAAGCCGCTTTCGAATTGCCGCGGGGATGATTGGCAGCTCGACACCAATCGTGTGCAGAACCGACCAGTCGTCGCGGGCGACACACATCAAGGGCAGTCCCGATCGATCGGCATATCGGTTCATTCGCACGATCGATGGATGTTCGTCAATGCTCGTGCCGGAGGGTTCCGAAATCGTGGAGAATTCCAACTCACGAATGGTGTCGCCTGAAATTGTTTGGTCAATCGTTTGGGTTGGCATGTTCGAATCAGCTTGCGGTTTGCGAATGTGTACATTGGCCGGTAATGGAGCTGATTGTGCGGGCATCCACACAACGATTTCGCGACATCACCCGGCGCGCGGGGAATTGCACGGAAAGCCTAGTTCACGTTCGAAACGTCGGCAAATTGTGAGGGATATTCCGCAGCCCGTTAGCGGTAACCCGAATTGAAGGCGACGTTTGGGACGCTGCGTCGGTCGGATTGCAACGATTGCAATGGTGCGGCGGGCCGAGCGTGTGGACTACAACAGCGTTTCGAGCAGCATTCTGAGTTTGCGCATTTCGAGGGGCCGAATCTCGGGATCGAGGAGTTCTGGCAGGAATTCGACAGATAATGCTCGCGCATAATTCTCACGCCCCAATTGGCTGATCAATCGCGAGTAATCGATGTCGCCCAGTCCGACCTGGATTTGAAGTTGCTCGGGGGAAGTATCCCGCAAGTGAGTGTGGTATACATACGGATAAACCTGGTCGTACGCGGCACCGCGATTCGGACCACAAATGTAATAACTGGGATCCAGCGTCAGCCCCAAGCCTTTGACGGCCTGGCACAGCTCGACGGCTGTGTGCGCATCTTCGGTCAGTTGGCCGGTTCGAGTCTTGATCGATAGCCGGACGCCGTCCTGGCTGGCGATCCCCGTGAACTCACGCAAGCGATCGATCTCGGCATTGAACGGAGTTCCAATCGGTGAGGACGGAATCGTGATTTGCGTGACCTTCATCACCTTCGCCAACTTCGAAAGTCCGATCAGAGTGTCGGCATCAATATCGTGCTCGAGACAGAACGCCACTGGCGTCAGCCGAGTCATCTTGCGAAACGCTGAGTGGAACGCTTCTAGATCGGATGTGACTTCCGACGGTTTCAGGTGGTCAGTCGACTCGTCGAACCAAATCTCGATTTTGTCGTACTCGAGATCAACAAGTAACTGGCACGCTTCCGAGAAACTCTTGTCACTGAAGCAACGAGTCGATGCCGCGACAAACACTACAGATACTCCCTGTTACAAATCGACGAACCGTAAGCCTTGCGGTGGCAACGCGTTAAGTAACGTCGTGCCAAATCCATTTTCAATACCGAACAGGGTGGTAATTTAGCTCGAATATGACGGTTCTGCAAGATCGATGATCTGCCCGTAATTGATGGAGTCGAGGTTTTTTGAGGATTTTCCGCATTTTGACGCGCCCCATGCCGATAACTGATTGCAGGCATCAAGCCCAGACTCGGTCGAAAACCGGTGAATTGTCACATCCAGACGTTCAAAGACGCCAGGAACGGCGTTCGAAGAATCATTCTGGAATTCGAGTCTCCGCGAAAAAGTTAAGCCACCTCTGCCCAATCAGAATTCCGAATCCACAAGATGGATGGAGCACGAATCAATGAAAACGAAATCGTTGTGGGTTGCCGTCGTATGCGTTGGTTTGCCGTTGTGTATCGGATGTAACGCGACGTCGAACACGGTTCGTGGACAGTCGCCACGCAGCCAATTCGGCGGTGCGCCGCCGCAGATGCAGGCAGCTCCGATGTATGCTCAGGGCCAGCCGAACATGCCAATGATGCAACCGGCTTCAATGACCGGCCATCCCGGCGCAGGCGGCGACCACGCTCAGAATTGCCCGTTGTGCCAACAGAGCGGCCAAGGACAATGGCGTGGTTGGACACCGATCCATCATCAAACGTACTCGTACAAACCGCCCAAGAATTTGGTCTATCCGCCCGACAACCAACCGGCGGGCGTCGTGCAGTACCCGTACTACACGACCAAAGGACCGACGGACTTCTTCTACAAATAGGTTGCTTTGCACACCAGTTGTCGGGTGTTGCTTAGGAATCCATCGCGCTGGTGCGTCTTCGGTCCGCCAAGCAGGTTAATGTCCGGTTGCAGGCTCTTGGATGGGTGCTTTATCGGCGGCAGGTTGTTCGTTCGGATTCGGCGTTTCCTTTTCTTCCGCGGGAACGAACGGATGCTCTTCCTGCCATTTTCTCCAGAAGTCCGGTGGCCGTGTTGAACGCCACAGAGCCAGCGCGTTTCCAACGTGACTGTAGAATGTGAATCGCGCCTTGATCACTTCATCGCTTTGAGACGTAATGTCGGCGATGATCCAATCGGCTGCCAGCTTGATCATCTCATGCGGCGGATGGAGATCTTTCGGTGCGATGGCGAGCCATTCCAAATGATGGCCGGTGGAAATGACCGTGCGATGGATGGGGTCGTTGAGCGGATTCTTGATTGCGTCGGCGCCCTCGGACCAGTTGGGTGGCCAGCGGCCGTCTTCAAACTGTGCGACGCTAATTAAGTCGCGGACGCTTTCAAGGTACGCATACACATCGTCGTGTACCGCATCCGAGAGGATATCGAATTCGTCGTCAAGACGGATCAACGACATCAGCGAGTAGACGCGATGCGTTCCGCTGCAGACGCCGAATCGCTTGTGGCCGCGCATCAGCCGCCTTGCGAGCATGTCAAACGACATCCGTCGTCCGTCGGTACTTTTCCAAGTTTTCGTTGGCGGCAGCCATAGTCCGAATGCCAGAGCCGACCATTCGGTTTCCCTTTCGTCGAGCCGCTGGTCGCGTAGTGCTTCCTGCACGGCGTCATTCATCGTCATGTCGCGTTGGCTGGGAGTAAAAAGTCTTTCGTTGAGCGGAACTCCGGCTTCGGTCAAGCAGGCCAGCCAGTGGTCATGATGCACCGAGGCACCTGTCTCGCGGCCCCATCGGATAGCGACGCCTTCTTCCTGTTCCAACAACAAGGGCTCGACATCCTGGCCCCAAGATGCCAAGTACTTCCCATGGTCGGTCAGGAATTCCACCATCTTCGCGCCCGACATCACACTCGGGTCCTGAAACGTTGCGTCAGCTCGCCAGGTCCGTAAGGCGTGTTCGATGTGATTGGGTTTCATCTTCGATGGATCGAAGTTCGGCCGTATTTTCTTCAGAACGGCCGCAAGTTCCGCGTCGCTGACGACTTCAGGGTCGTCGTACAGCGGTGCGATCCACAGCGGCTTTTCACGTTCGATCTTGACCGTTGGGTATGTCGTCGTACCAGTCACGGTCTGCCGCAGCTTGATCGAACCATCCGTATCCATCCGTGCGTACGAGGCCGCCAGCGTGGCGACGACGATCAACTGCACGGCAATGATTCCCAAGACTGAGATTGGTCGAGATTTCATCGTTGTCTTAACCTCGTGTGTTGTCGGCGAGCGGGTGGTTTGACGCAACGTCTTTTTTAGAGAATCGGTTTCCGGCGGACGAACACAACCGCCCGATCGTTATCGTCGAATGCCAAACGCCAATTGTCGCTGCGCTTCATGCTCTGAATCAGGCCGCGGCGATACCGGTAATCGATCAACACCGTGTTGACTCCATATCGGTCAAGAATCGCTTGCCCACCGCCGCTGTTGCCGATAACTCGCATATAGTCACTCCAAACTTCTCGTGGAATCAAATGAGCGTGTGAGGCAACGAATATTTGCACGTCTTTCGGACCATTCCACAGCAGGTAATCGCCCCATTCATAAGTGTTGAAGAGTTGGCCTTGCGGCGGGTGCTCGTTCAAGAATTCGACCGCGGCAACAGGTGTATAATTTGAGGTTGCTGTGTTTAAATCGCGTTCGCGACCATGCAAGAGTTTTCCGGCAATGGGAGTGAATCCGAAGCAAATCCACGCGACCATCACGGCCACCAACGACCAGCGGCTACTACGTGCGGCCGGCTCAATTTCGCCGTCCGCACTCTTTCGGCGCGGCAAAACTGCCGAGAGATGCACGACCAGGTAATAGGTGGCGATCGGAGCCCACCACAAGATCATGCGCGAAGTCCACATCGCCGCGGCACCGAATCCAACCAGCAAGAAAATCTCGACGAACGATACGCGGCGCGGCGTCATGCGATAGACGAACATCAAGGCCAACACCACGATGGCAGCGACCTTTCCTTGAAACATTCGGATTTCCAACGGATGCCACTCGACAATCGATGCAAGATTCGGAGAACTCGCAATCGTCAACACCTCGGCGTACAGTCGCAATCCGTAGGGGTTCAACAAAACCGCAACAGCCGCGAGTTCCGTCAACAAAAAGTATCGCCAGAAACGTTGGTCCGAAAAACTTACCCGAAAACTGCGAGCACGCCGCAGAACGTCGATTACTCGGCCAACTGCAAAGGCCGCGAGCATCGCCAGTCCAACAGGAAATGATCCATGCAGGTTGGCCCACAACGCGAACAATGCCGGTACCGCAAACCAAAACCATCGCCTCCACTGTTTTGCGGTCAACAATGTGAACAACGAGACGAAACACAGGAACCCAGCCAATTGCGGACGGACGATTTCCAATTGCATCCAATCGATGAGCATGAACACGAGCACGCCGACAATCGAAAACAGCACGTTTTTAGTCCGAGTTTGAAATCGCCAAAGCAACAGGATGACACACGCCGTGATCGTCGCGGCATACAAGAAGGATAACGATGAAACTCCGACTGCCTCGAACGCGGTGTATCCAATGATCTGAGTCAGCCACGCCGAGTCGACAAACGACACACCGGCGGACAACGGCATCAATGGTTCAGTTTTCGGAAGTTTTCCCGATTCCCAAACCAACTCGCCGTATGCCAAGTGTCCCCAGACATCGGTATGCCATACTGGCCGAAAGCTCAGAAACATGAATACAAGGCCGACGAATGCGACACAGATGGTTGTTTTGGCAGAGAGCTTCAGGCAATCCGGCACCTTCTCTTCAAGTACGCTGGCATCGGGTAGTTGGGATTGCTCGGCCTGGTTTGCTTCGGCCTCGGGTTCGCTGAGCGTAGTGGCCATGACGATTTTACTTTTGGAAGGGAATGTCGAATGGAGTGGCCCAGATGATGAGTCATGTTTGGCGGACGCACGGGCCGCAAAGTCCACCAGGTTTATGTATTCTGCGCCCTAGGAGTTTAGAGTCAAATTTCCACGGCAATTGTTTGCAAGATAGTCGACGCGGCAAGGGATGGCCCGGATTGTTAATTAGCCGCTGGGCACTAGCCCAATTGCACTCACTTTACGTGGATTTTCGAGTGTGTGTAGAACCGTTGTCTCCAACTGTTATCTGCATGTGGAGGAAGCAATTGATGACAATTGTTCTACAAAGTGAGTGCCATTGGGCGCTAGCCCCACCGTTCTTGGAAACCGGACGCTAGCCCGGATTATTCACGAATCTAACGAAATTCGGCGTATCTTCTGAATGTCACAATGCTTCCATCACGCGCTTAAAAAACACTCTGTTGGCGAGCGGTCGGCGTAAGCCGACCGGTTTCAAGCGGTGATCCTGGAACCGCCGGGCTGACGCCCACCGCTCGCCTGAATAATCCGGACTAGTGCGTTCCGGCTGATTTGCGCGGAAGAGTCTGCGGATTCGACCGATTATGACGCCCGTAGCCGAGAATTTCACAAACTGCCGCGTTGCCAGTCACTCTTTTGTGTCGCGCGTGACCGCATCGGACAAATCACTCATAGAGTCTCACCCGCCAACGCGCTGTGCCACGCATCTGGATTGATATCGGGAGCACTTGAAGCGTCAGAAACACCTTTGGTCACAACGTCGAATGCGTCTTGATTGGTCATCAGATCCGTAATCGATACTGATCGTCTTGCCGGCAACGCGGTATCGGCCACAGCCACCGTCGCGGGGCCATTGGCATCCACCAGTCGATCGAGCCACGGCAAGAATTCGTCGGCGAACGTTTCGTGCATGAGTCGAAGAGCTTCTTGACGTTCCTCGACAGTCGAGAAACTGTGCCAGACCTCACGGCCAAACAGAATCCCTTGAGGTTGAGTGCGATTGAACGA
>CAUZVF010000204.1:0-7678 GCA_963582955.1 Planctomycetota bacterium | reverse complement strand
GGATTTGCCGTCCAGTCAGCCGACACGCAAGGTGCGATGGAAGAGTCGCCTCGATCTTTCAGGCTCAACGACGAGATTCTACAACCCGGCGAAGTGCCGCAAGTCACGGTGAAACCAGGAACGGCAACGACAATCGCGACCGGCGCTGTCGTGCCACGCGGAGCTGATTCGATCGTCATGGTCGAACACACCGACGTCGTCGATTCCGACGAAGACGCCACGTACATCGAAATTCGGCAATCGGCTACGCCTGGACAACGCATCACATTTGCGGGAACCGACATTGCCCGTGGCGAGACTGTTCTGCGATCTGGCCAGCAACTAACTTCGCGCGAAATCGGAGTGCTCGCGGCAATCGGAGTTGCCGAAGTGAACGTTTACCGTCGACCGCGAGTTGCCATCATTTCCACCGGAAACGAAATCGTTGCTCCTGGACATCCGTTGCCGACCGGCGCGGTCTACGATTCCAACGCATCCATCATCGCGGCCGCGGTGAAAGAGCTTGGCGGTGAACCAGTCTACCTGGGATCAGTTCCGGATGATCTCGATCGTCTGCAAACCGTGCTCGGCCAAGCGATGGAAACCGACATGGCCGTGTTGTCTGGCGGCACGTCCAAAGGGGCCGGCGATTTGTCATATCATGCCGTCAGTCAGCTCCGGAATCCCGGCATCGTCGCGCACGGAGTTGCCCTGAAGCCCGGAAAACCAATTTGTCTGGCTGTCAGCGACGGCAAGCCCGTGGTCATTCTGCCGGGATTTCCGACCTCGGCAATCTTCACGTTTCACGAATTTGTCGCACCGGTCATCCGCGCGTTTGCCGGACGGCCGGCCGAACACAAAGAAACCGTCGCTGCCAAATTGCCGTTACGCGTGAACTCGGAACGCGGTCGCACTGAGTTCCTACTGGTCGGTCTGATCCGTACCGATGACGGCTTGGCCGCCTATCCCATGGGTAAGGGATCCGGTTCAGTGACGACATTCAGCCGGGCCGACGGATTCATCACAATCGACCAGCATACCGAGATCGTCGAGTCTGGAAGCACGGTCACCGTGCAGTTGCTGGGGCAGAAGTTGCAACCGGCCGATCTAGTTTTCATCGGCAGTCATTGCGTGGGTTTGGACGTTTTGCTGGATGATCTGCATCGGCGCGGAGTCACGACAAAAGTGTTGCACGTCGGCAGCATGGGCGGCTTGGCCGCGGCCAAGCGCGGCGAGTGCGACATCGCCGGAATCCATCTGATGGACGCGGAATCCGGCGAATATAACCGTCCCTTTCTCACCGACAAATTGGAACTCGTTACCGGTTACCGCCGCATGCAGGGGCTTCTATTTCGTCCCGGCGACCAAAGATTCGAAGGAAAAGACATTGATGGCGCCGTCCAATCCGCATTGGACGATCCAGGCTGCACGATGATCAACCGCAATGCCGGCAGCGGCACACGAATCCTGATCGACAAATTGCTGGACGGCAAACAGCCGTCCGGTTATCCGATTCAGGCCAAGTCTCACAACGCCGTGGCAACCGGCGTCAAACAAGGTCGAGCCGACTGGGGTGTCGGCATCGACACCGTTGCAAGACTCTACGAATTATCGTTCATCCCGCTGGTGGAAGAACACTACGATTTCGTAATCCCAAAATGTCGTTTCGAGCGGCCGCAGGTTCAAATCTTTCGAGAACTGTTGCTCGACACCGCAGTGCAACAAAGATTGCGCGATTCAGGATTTCGACTTACCTAACCCGAATTATTCGTAACCCGAAGCGTAAGCGAGGAATTCAACATGTTTCCTCGCTGACGCTTCGGGTTACGATCAACTCCGGTTTTGCGCGGTGTTTTCGGTAAGATAGTCGCAACTACTTTTGGCCACAAGCTTTGCATTATATTTGCGTTGTTTCGTGAATAATTCGGGCTAACGCACAGCGTAAATCGTAACTCGAAGCGTAAGACTGGGGTGTACGGATCGGGGAATGTGAATTTGTTGTGCTAATCGAGTGGGCGGCCGAAGCAATACAGCGCCGCATCCGTTCGCAGATAGAAGCGTCCGCCGACAATCGTCGGAGTCGCCAGAATTCGTTCGCCGAAATCATGCGAGGAGACGACTCTCGATTCGCGGCCTGCCTTCAAAACGCTGATGACGCCTCTTTCGCTGACGCTGAAGACCTTGCCGTCCCCGGCAACGAGCGATGCGTAATAGTTGCCGCGTCCGGCCAAACGCAGTTGTTGCAGTCGTTCACCTGTCTTGGCATCGAGTGTTGTCAGAACGCCTTCGTTTTTCACCATGTACATGACACCGCGATAGACAACCGCGCTCGGGACAATCGGTAATCCGCGCCGATAGATCCAATCGACGTGAGAATTCGTGACGTTGCCCTTTCCACCCGGTCGAATCCGCATCGCCGCATTGAGGGCCTTCTCGAAAACTTGTGCGTGAGCATTCCATTCAGTCTCATTGAGTTTCAGGTCCTGGTCGAGGTCGATGCGAAAGAAGCGAGCCAACACGTCGCCTTTGGGCAATTCGGTCTTGGCAATCAGGCCGTCGCCGTTCTTGTCATAGGACTTCAACGCACCGTTGTATGGTTCCATCGAGATGCGTTTGGCTTGATCTCCGCCGGGAGTCCATGTTGCCAGATAGATTCGACCGTCGGCGAGAACCGGAGTGGAATCGACGATGCGTGACAGCCCGTCGACCCACCACGTCAACTTGCCATCTGAAACATCATAGGCTGACAGGCGCAGTGAACCGGCAACGACGACGAAGGTGTTTTCGCCGTCCTTCCAGGCTATCGGAGTTGCATAGCTGCGTGTGGAAGCCGGCCGGCCGATTTTCCACAGCGTGTCGCCAGTGGCGGGATCAATGGCCATGATAAAGTTGTTGATGTCGTGGTCCTGGTTCAGGATGACTTTGCCATCGGCCAGAATCGGCGAGCTGTTCGCGCCGAATTCGTCCTGAAAAGGACCCATCGGCTTTTCCCATAACAGTTTGCCGTCGAGGTCGTAGCACCGCATTCCATAGCTGCCGAAGAATGAAAACACTCGTTGCCCATCACATGCGACGGTGCAGGTCGCGGGGCTGCTGACCGAATGAAACGATTCGATCTCTTTCGTTGCGGCGACGCGTTTCCAAACAGGTTCTCCGGTGGCGCGGTCGAGTGCCACGGTGGCGAGTTCTTTCGACTCGGCTACGTAGGTCGTGAGAAAAACTCGGTCTCCAACGACGCAAGGTGTTGAGTTTCCGGGCGCCAACTCGTGACGCCAGACAAGATTGCGCTTGTTGGAAAAGTCGTCCGGCAACCGGTGTTTGTCACCGGCAACTCCGTGATCGTGCCGAAAGTACGAGACCGAATCGTCCGCGTTGAGTAACGCAATCGGCGAGACAATAACTGTGGCCGCCGACACGAATATCATCAGGTACTTCATCAAGATGTCCTATCACAAACGGAATACGTGAAGCGATCGAGACGCGGATGAGTGCGTTTCTGATCCTACGGATCGTAACATTTGTCATGCAGAATGTTCGTATTCTTTAGCACGATTCACGACACAGTTCCAGAGTTGGCCAAGCGTGCCTGGCTTGGCTTGGTGGCAAGACAGTTGTTTTTGGCCAACGCGGAGAATTGACGCAAGCCCTCAAATCGAGCATAATTACAGTATCCGGCACAACTGAAACGTCTTGGGCCAACGAATTCAGTCGAAAATGCGTTTTTTCCTATGAGCGGCATTCACTTCGCAACGATTCCTTTGAACCAACATTCGGTTGAGAGGAATCGATTCATGCCCGATGACGCATCAGCCTGGACCGGTCGCGAAATCGCCGGATATCGGTTGGTGAAACTGATTGGCCGTGGCGGGATGGGGGCGGTCTACAAGGCAATTTCTTCCGCGGGAACGACGGTTGCCGTCAAGTTGCTGTCACCCGAAGTCGCCCGCAATGCAACACTGCTGAGCCGCTTTCAGCGAGAAGCCGAGATCGCCATTCAGTTGCAACATCCCAATGTTGTGCGCGGTATTGAAATTTGCGAAGAGGCCGGGCAGCTCATCTTTGCCATGGAATACGTCAAAGGAGTCAGTTTGCTGAACGTCTTGATGAAGCAGGGCCGGCTGAAACAGAAAGTCGCCGTTCGGCTGATTTGCAAAGTCGCGTCCGGTTTGAGGGCCGCGCATCGGATGGGGATTGTCCATCGAGACGTCAAACCCGACAACATCCAGATCACTCACGACGGCAATGCCAAGCTGATGGATTTGGGGTTGGTCAAACAGCTCGACACCTGCCAGCACGATGATTTGACAAAGGCGGGCATCGGACTGGGCACACACCAATACATGGCTCCCGAACAATTCAACGATGCCCGCAACGTTGACGTTCGTTGTGACGTTTACGGACTGGCGGCGACTTTGTATGTCATGCTGGCCGGGACGTTTCCGTTTCGAGGCAAAGGCGCGGTCGAGATTCTGCTGGAGAAGGCCAAAGGCAACATCATCACGCTGTTCCGCCGGAATCCGCTGTTGAGCCGCCGTGTTGCGAAAGCCGTCTATCGCGGAATGGACGTGTCTCTCGAAAAACGGACGGCGAGTATCGACGATTTTGTCGAACAGTTGGGTATCAAGAAAAAGCCACGCGTTGCTGACGTCCCGCGATACTATTTCTTCTATTTCGTGGATCGATCGGGTGAACGGCAGTTGGGAAAAGCGACGCGGGATACGATCGAGAAATTCCTTCAGAAAGGCCGGATGACTCTCGATATGCCCATCAGTACCAATAAATCCGGACCATTCCGGCCGGCTGCCGAACGTCCCGAATTCGCTCGCTGGCGCATGCCCGAGCGGGTTGCCGTCGTCCATCTCTAGCGTGTGCTGTAGAACGCGAGTGCATGCTGGCGGGAACCGTTAGGTTCCTGGCTATGAGGGACCGCATTCGAATGGGGAGCCTCCACACATCCCATGCCCCACGCTGCAGTCGAACCGAGAATTGGGAGTCGAATGGACTCAGCCAGGAAGCTAACGCTTCCCGCTAGCCTGTTGCGCAAAGGCAGAAAGAGATTTGGTGACGCACGCTGATGACCAAGGAAGCTGACGCTTCCCGTAATCCCAGATTATTCATGTAGGCCTGCTTTGCTCAGGCCCCGATTGCGTCTCGTCAACGCCATCTGCTATCTTCTCGCCGTGCCAACCGGGTCCTCAGTTGAGTGCGGGTGAATGCAGAATCTAGTCTTTGAAGAGCCTTACAAGTTCGTACCGGCGCATCGCGGAAAGATATGGACTGCGATTTTCAAGCGATTTCTTCGTCCCTATTTGAAAAGAACACACGGAGTCGTCGCGGACGAATGCCGTGGAATCGAACGCTTGCGGCAGTCGCTTGATGTGGGGCACGGTATCATTCTCGCCGCAAATCATTGCCGGCCGAGCGATCCGATGGCGATGGGGCTCGTCACGATCGAGGCCAAGATGCTGCTGTATTCGATGGCGAGTTGGCATGTCTTCAAACAAGACTGGTTGACGACGTTTATCGCGCGGCGGCTGGGAGCGTTCAGTATTTATCGTGAAGGCATGGACCGCGCGGCGTTGAGTTACGCGATTAAGGCACTCGAAGAGGCGTCTCGGCCCGTGGCGATCTACCCGGAAGGCTGTATTTCTCGCACGAACGATCACTTGGGTGAATTGATGCCGGGAATCGCCTTCATTGCGCGAGCGGCTGCGAGGAAACGGGCCAGGCAGTCGCCAGCTGGAAAAGTCGTCATCCATCCGGTGGCACTGAAATACCAATTCCTCGGCGACGTGAACGACGCGCTGACGCCGGTTCTCGAAGAAATCGAAACGCGATTATCGTGGCAGCCGCAGCGTCATCTGACGCTGGTCGCGCGGATCGCAAAGGTGGGCCGCGCCCTGTTGAGTCTGAAAGAAATAGAGCACTTTGGCATTCCACAACCGGGTTCCGTTTACGGGCGGATTGATCGCTTGATTCAACATTTGCTCGAACCGCTCGAATTTGAATGGCAAGTCATCGAGCCATCCGTCGATCCAGTGATACGTGCGAAAGACTTGCGTCAGGTCATTTTGCCGGACATGGTGAGCGGAATAATCAGCGAAGCCGAGCGCGACCGGCGATGGCGACAGTTGGCCGATATTTATCTGGCACAACAGTTGTCTCTTTATCGTCCTGGCTACGTTCAACCCGATAGCTCGGCTGAACGCCTGCTGGAAACCGTCGAGCGCTTTGAAGAAGACCTCACCGACGTCACGCGGACCCATGGCCCATTGAAACTTGTGATCGACATTGGCGAACCGATCGAAGTCAGCCCCGACCGAGTGCGTGGGGGTGGGAACGACCCTCTGATGTCAGAATTACAGTTACGCATGCAATCGATGATCAACAAGCTCGCGGATGAACTGAGCGATGCCCGGTCGACAGCACCACGCAGAATGCGATCGGTTCCGGTTGGTGTGTAATCATAATCATGGCGCTTGACGAGGCCATTGGTCGGTTTGTCCCAGCGTAGCGTGGACACTGGAAAACTCGTTTAACCGCGACCCAAAGGAAGTTGCGACGACAGTTTACGAAACGCTGCTACGCGTGGTCGGCAACTTCCGACGGGGAGCGCGGCACGGCATTTACCATTGACGCTCCCCACACTCGCTTCCCACAACGCGCTCCCCGCCGGAGTCTGCCGATGATGTCGTCGGTGTTTTCAATGACCAAACCCGGCAGACTCCTTTGGGTCGCGGTTAAACGACTGAAAGCGAACCGGTTGATCTGCCGAAACCGAATTCCCAATGCTGACAGAGCACTAACGTGACAGCACTTGAAACGAATAGAGTCGTGCATTTCGCAATGTGAACCGCAGGCGGATTATCTTGTCGCGAAGAGCGGACAGATCGCCCTCGCCGTTCCATCGCGGTGCATAGCGAAGCTCGTCGATGTTACGCGCCGTCGTCGCAGCGTCTCCGGAGAAACCTCGGATCGATTTGCCTTCGGCGTCCAGCACCTCGACCATGACTTCGCCATTGCTCGCATCAACGTTGATTTGCAGACGTGCGCCGGTCAAGCGGAACGGTTTCGTCTCGACGACTCCCTTCATGGCTTTCGCACGCAATCCCACGAAACGGTCGAGCCCGAGCGTTACGACACCGATCGAATGATCTCGTTGGAATTTCACCTTCGGATCACCATGACGCTCGTTCGCGCCGCCGTAGTAGAGCCAGTGGCGATCATTGTGAGTCACAACGGTTGATGGTGGGAAGACGATATCCTTGTCCCAAGCTCCGTCAGGACCACGCGGGATAATTGGCTGGCCGGCATAAACCCAGGACAAGTCCCAGTTGTTCCCGTCGCGGCTCGTGCCGATGTAGAAGTTCATCACGTCTCGTTCGTGGCGCTTATAGTGATCTGTCTTGGTGCCCTCGCTGAAGTCGCTGGGCCATTCATAGACGCTCATCAAGGCGAAGTGCACGCCGTGACGAATCCAATCGGTGATGGCGTAAATCTGCCGACGCCGGTATTCCTTCGGTCCTTCCTTGTTGAAGTGCCAATGCCGCACCAATTCCCAATTCGTCGGGTCGGTTTTCAAGTCGCGGCTCGTCATCGTGCGCGTTCCGCGAACTTCGAAGTCCTTCGCGGCGGAGTTCGCGAACGGTCCGCCACCATTTCCAAAATCCGTTCGAGTGAAAAGCCGATACAAGCCGGC
>CAUZVF010000203.1:0-7682 GCA_963582955.1 Planctomycetota bacterium | reverse complement strand
TGCATCAAGTGCCATGGGTAGCGCTCGGTAACGCGGTGAATCATTTGAATACCCAGGGGAATGTCGTTGGCCGTAAAGGCCCAGCTTCCCAGGATGGTAATGTCTTTCGTGCAGATGCGGTGCCAATTCGTGTCGATTGAGCCAGCGTCGGTGAACTGGCCCATCTCGACGTAGGCGCCTCCGTCGCGGAGCATCTCGATGCCTTCAGGACCCGACGACGGATGGCCGCTACACTCGACGACGAGATCGGCTCCGAAACCACCGGCGATGGCTCGGACGGCATCGATTCGCGATTGCGGAGTTGGATATTCGTCGATCGAAACTGTGGCCGCTGCGCCAAAAGCGCGGCAAACGGCCAGTCGCGGCTCTTCCGGAGCGCCGACGACTACCACGCGGCCAGCGCCCATCTCCTGAGCAGCCACCAGGGCGAAAAGGCCGATCGGTCCCGAACCTTGAATGACAACCGTGTCGCCGACGTGAAAACCATCGGCAGCGACGGCACGGTTGATCGCGCGGATACAGCATGCCAACGGCTCGGTCAATGATCCGTGCAACGGCGACATGTCATCAGGCAGGCGATAGATCTTCGTTGCCGGGAACATGTCGAGATCGACGTAGACCATCTCGGCCCATCCGCCCCATAAGTGCGGCGGCTTCTCAAATGGGATGTAGCGGCCGTAGTAGGTTGGGTTCAGACATTTGTTCGCGTGGGTCGGATAATGCACGCAGTAATAGCACTGACCGCACGGCATCAACGGCGGCAGCATGACCTTGTCGCCGACAGCCAGTGGTTGCTCCATGAAGTCACTGTGCAGGTCGGGCCCCTTCTCTTCAATGACGCCCGCCAGTTCGTGCCCCAGAGTCAGCGGCCACGGCAGCGGCTTAGGCCAGTGTCCACGGAGAATGTGCAGGTCGGTGCCGCAGACTCCACAAGCATCGATCCGGATCAAAGCCGCTCGATCGGGCACGGTTGGCCGGGGCACAGTGCGGAATTGAGGTCGCGTGCCCGGTCCGTCAAATGTTGACACACGAATGGTCTGCATTGCACGTCTCCAGCATGGTGAAACAATCCCATGTTCAACCGCGGTTCAGCAATCATAAACACTCGCGAACGGCCTGGTCCACGATCATCAACGATGAGTCGATTTCGACCGTGCCGACAGTCACCGCGCGAGCAAGAGGTCATCGCCGCCTTTTCGTCGCGGATTACTCAGTGGATATTTTTCGGCAGGGGATTTCCCTTGATGGTGGCCGTCATTACGACAGTCTGTGTCGTTTCCCTTCTGTTTGGAGTCGTTTGCTTTATGCGAAGCGGAAGTTCGCAGATGACAGTAGCGATGGGCACCATCGCAATCTGTCTGTCGGCAGCGGCGGTCGAGACGGTATTGGGCTGCACGAGCACTGCCGGCATCACGCCGAGCGATGCGATCACCGTGCTGCTCGTGATCGGGCCGTATTGCCTCCTTGGACTGTTTGCCTGGCTACACCGCCGCAAGAAGGCGGTCTCGTGGGTTCTACTTTCAGCGGCAGTCGCACTCGCAGCATGGGGGCTGTATGTCTACAGTGTGGACAGCTATCGCTACCACACCGAACCCACGTACCGCCTGGTTCAACGCGTGGCCGCGTTCGTCGTTCCCCTCATCCAGTGGGCGGCGGTACTCGCAGTTGGGTTGGGGCTGTTGGTGTTGAAGTCTCGACACAAGGATGCGAGCAGCGGCCGATCAAGGAGTGTGGAAACACGAGAAACGCTGCTGGCGAAGTGAACGCCTTCGCCGTCGCGCAATTCGTTAGTTAAAACGTGCATGCTGAAGGCCGTCCCGGTCGGAATCCTCCGTTCGACTATGAGTTCGCGAAAATGCATGAGTTTCGCGTGCACGTGGGGAGTCCGCGAAAAGGGTCCTTTTTTGACACGTTGCCGGGCCTGATCCAGTCCCACTTCTTAGCGGGTCGTATCCAGCCTTCGGCACGGAGCCGCTTGCCGAGACCAGTTTCGTAGGTCAGCAGCAGTTTTGTCGCCTCCTGGGGATCGGGTAAAGACAGCCGGTTGCCTCGCGGCCGAGAGGCCAAGTAAGACAGGCGCAAATGACTCCGATACATGGATTGACAGACCACTTGCAGGGTATCATCGAGTCAACGGACCCCCGCATGCGGTCGAAAAAACGCCCAGTGGGAAAACCTCGGCTCCCATCGACAGGACACGTTAGTGTCAGAAGAATGCAGATGCTGACTCTCAGAAGACTCATGATATTGGTTGTTCGGGTAGGAATGCTGGTGATCGCCGTCGCTGTGGGCTCGACGGCCAAAGGGCAGTCCCCTGAATCACCGCTCCCTCCGAAGGCTGAGCGTCCGCCCGAGCCCGCTGCGGCGAAGCATTTTGAGACGAAGGTGCGGCCGCTGCTCGTCATGCGGTGTATCAAATGTCACGGGCCGAAGGAGCAGAATGCCAAGCTGCGGCTCGATTCGGCCGAGAAATTGTTTCAAGGTGGTGAGTCAGGATCGGTAGTCGTGCCGGGCGACCTTGACAAGAGTCGAATGATTCAGCGCATCCGAGATCGCGGTGATCTGCAAATGCCGCCCGAGACGCGACTGAAGAAGTCTGAGATAGCCGTCCTGGAACAGTGGGTGAAACAGGGTGCGGTTTGGCCAGAGTACAAGGGGTCAAAAACGATCAAACGGCAGTCAGAGTCCGGTTTTCCGCCGTTCAGCGACGCGCAGAAGTCATACTGGGCATTTCAACCGATTGAGGACGTCGTTCCGCCCAAGGTCGAAGAGAAAAGTTGGCCGACGTCACCCGTCGACCGGTTTGTGCTGGCTAAGATTGCGGAAAAAGGCCTGACCCCATCGCCCCCGGCCGAAAGACGAGCACTCATCCGTCGTGTTACGTTCGATCTGATTGGCTTGCCGCCGACTCCCCAGGAAATCGACGCCTTTCTAAAAGACGCATCTCTGCAAGCGTATGAAAAAGTTGTCGATCAACTGCTGAAGTCACCGCATTACGGAGAACGCTGGGGCCGTCATTGGTTGGACGTCGTCCGTTATGCCGACACCACCGCCAACGACGGCAACTTCGTGATGCGTTATGCCTATCGCTATCGAGATTACGTGGTGTCGGCCTTCAATCGGGATCTGCCGTACGACCAGTTCATCATCGAACAACTGGCCGGCGATCTGTTGCCGGCCGACGACGACATCCGTGTGACGACCCGCCGGGCGATTGCCACCGGGTTTCTCATGCTTGGCCCTAAAGCATTGGCCGAGGCTGACAAAGAGCAGGTCAAAATGGATATCGTCGACGAACAGATCGACGTGACCGGACGTACGTTCTTGGGACTGACTCTCGCCTGCGCCCGCTGCCACAACCACAAGTTCGATCCGATTCCTACGGAAGATTATTATTCGCTGGCCGGCATCTTCCGCAGCCTCGAAATGCTGAATGGGAATGTCGGAGTGACCTCCATGTGGCAGGAATGGGATCTCGATCAGCAAACGGCCGAGCAAAAACGACAGTTGGTCGAGCTTCGCACGCGAAAAAGTGAGTTGGAAGTTTCGATTAAACAGCGGCAATCTCATCCCGCGCCGGGTCAGGCTGAATGGGAAAAGACCGTCCAGAATGAAAAGGCATCCGAGCTTGCATACCGTCTGCCCGCGAGTGTTGCCGACAACTTGATGCTGTGGCTCGATGCCGATGACATCAACGCGGACGGAGGAAAATCGCAGCCGAAGAATGGCCAGCCCGCTAGCGTGTGGAAGGACAAGAGCGGAAAGGGAAACGACGTTTCTTCCTTGTCCAAGCCGAACGATCCATCATTTATGGTCGGTGTGATCGGCCGGCGTCCGGTCGTTCGTTTTGCCGGCAACGGTTTACAGACATTGCGAAAGGAGAATCCACAGGCATTGCCGGGCGGTGACAGCAGCCGCAGCATGTTCGTCGTCACCATCCCACAAAATGAGAAGCATAACGGCGAATTCCTCGTCAGCATTTCGCAAGTCGTTGGCTGGGGCAATCCCTCGAAGCCCAACTGCTGGAATCTCTTCCAATTCGTCAACGGCAAGACGTATTTCGCCTTTCACTCAAACGATTTCAACAAGGGGACCGAAACATTCGCCAGGGGCAAGGCGGCCATCTTCGAAATGCAACACGTGCAGAGCACAGGCCGCGACTCCACAACAAGCATTTGGAAAAACGGTAAGTTCGACGGCTCTTTTGTCCCTAAACCCGTTGTCACGACCGACAGCGGGAAGGCTCTAGTCATCGGCAGCAATTTTTTCCAGACCGGTACCGAACATCACCGGTCAGTCAACGACGTTGCGGAAGTGATCGTCTACAACCGCTCGCTCACGTCGGCGGAACGGTCACAGGTCGGACGTTACCTTGCACGGAAATACGACCTGGAAACTGGTTACGCCTCGCCGATCAGCATTGTGCGCATTCCCCAGAAGAAGCGAACTAAAACACAACAAACGGTCCTGCGGCAGTATTACCTGGAACATCACGACGCCGACTACAAGAAACTGAGAAACGATCTTTCCGAGACCCGCGATCGATTCGCCGCTCTCGAAAAGGCGAATTCCTCGATCAGGATCATGGCTCCCAAAGAGGGAACTCCGCGCGATCTCCGCATTCACCTGAGAGGCAATCGCTTCAATCTGGGGAAAGTCGTCCCGCGCCGATTCCTGCAAATCATCGCCGGTGAAAACCACGCACCGTTCAAGACCAAACAGAGCGGCCGGCTGGATCTGGCCCGCTGGATTGCCAACCCCGACAACCCGCTCACCGCGCGGGTGATGGTCAACCGGATTTGGCAGGGCCATTTCGGTGTCGGGTTGGTGGCCACAAGCGACAACTTCGGCAGCCTGGGAGGAAAACCGTCTCATCCCAAATTGCTCGACTGGCTGGCAAAACGGTTTATCGAATCGGGCTGGTCAATCAAGGCGATACACCGCCTGATCGTCCTCTCCAGCACGTACCGACAAAGTTCTTCAATTGCGGATTTCAGATCGCAGATCGCGAAGCCGAAGAAAGACAATCCGAAATCCGAAATCCGAAATCCGAAATCAATCGACCCCGACAATCGACTGCTGTGGCGGATGAATCGAAGGCGGCTTGAGGCTGAAGCACTCCGCGACGCTATCCTGGCAATCACCGGTCGGCTCGATCGGACCGTTGGCGGAAACGGCAAAAGTAGTGCCGAGTTGTTTAACAAAGGCGACACGGTCGATAAGAAACTCGGCCTCGTTTCAGCTGCCAACTTCAACTTCGAATATGCCGGCTACCAAGTTCCTCGCCGCAGCCTCTATCTGCCTGTCATTCGCAATGCCCTGCCGGAGATGCTGTCCGTCTTCGACGTTGCCGATGCCAACGCCGTCACTGCCAAGCGCAACGAAACCACCGTCGCAACTCAGTCGCTGTTCATGCTCAACAACGCATTCGTAAGAGACCAATCGATGGTGCTGGCCAAGCAATTGCTCGGCGATGCCTCAGTCAGCGATGAGCAGCGATTTCAGCGGATCTACGTCAAAGTCCTGGGACGCGAGTCAACCACCGGAGAAATCACCGAAGCAATCTCTTACCTAAGAAAGTATCAAACCCGCGCGAAAGCGATCGGCCGCAAAGAAGCAGACGCCCGTCTGGCCGCGTGGCAGAGCTATTGTCAGATTCTGTTCTGTCTGAACGAGTTTCTCTATGTCGACTGAAACGAGCGCGGAATCCGAATTGACGGAAATTCCAGAGACAACGACCGATCGCATATCGGCAAGTGCGAAGAAGTCATCGAGGAGACCGCAATGAGCCATTCACCGCAAGTGACCGACTCCGCACTCCACGCTCCGCACTCCCCATTCCGCGCACCCCTATCTCGTCGTAATCTATTACGCCAAGCCGCTTGCGGCTTCGCAGACGTCGCGTTGCTCGGACTACTGGGAACAGAAGCAAACGCGCAGTCCACACCGAAAATCCTCCCGACTCCACTCGCGCGGAAGCATCCTCATTTCCCACCCCGCGCCAAACGTGTGATCTTTCTGTTCCTGCATGGCGGAGTCTCACACGTCGACACGTTCGATCCCAAACCGAAACTCACTGAAATGGACGGCAAGCCTGTGCCGTTCGCCAAGCCAAAATTCAATTTTGCCAAGACCGGCAACCTGCTTAAGTCCCCGTGGAGTTTCAAGAAGTACGGGCAGAGCGGAATCGAAGTCAGTGACCTGTTCCCCGAGATCGGCGGCTGTATCGACGACATTTGTCTCATTCGGTCGATGAACGCAAATATGGTCGCACATGGCGGGGCCTGCCTGCAGCTGCACACCGGAGACGGTGTCTTCATTCGACCCAGCATGGGGGCCTGGATGCTCTATGGTTTAGGGTGCGAAAACGAGAACCTGCCCGGTTTTATCTCCCTCAGCCCCAGCAGTTATCACGGTGGGGCTCAAATGTACGGCTCGGCCTTCTTGCCGGCCACCTATCAGGGAACCCGCGTCGGGGACGGCAATACGCCGTTCAAGCAGGCTAAAATGTCGAACCTCGCACCGGCTGAATCCGACATCGCCTTACAGAAAATGCAGCTCGATCTCTTGGGAAAGAAAAATCGCAAATATCTGGCGGAAACCGGCTTCGACGCGCGCTTGGAAGCCCGCATTCAAGCCTTCGAGCTTGCGTTTCGGATGCAGATGGAAGCCCCCAAAGCGATGGACATCTCCGCTGAAACCAAAGAGACACAAGGTCTATACGGCATCGGGACGGAACCAACCGACGACTTCGGCAGGCAATGTCTGTTGGCCCGTAGATTGAGCGAACAGGGCGTTCGCTTCGTGCAGGTTTCGCACAGTTATCCCCGATCCTATTGGGATTCGCACGGTAATCTCAGAGGACAGCATGGGGCGAACGCCAAGAAAGTCGACAAACCGATCGCCGGTTTGCTCAAGGATCTAAAACGGCGAGGACTGCTAGATGAGACATTGGTAATTTGGGGCACAGAGTTCGGCCGAACACCAGCGGCCCAGGGCAAAGACGGCCGGGACCATCACCCGCATGCCTTCACCATGTGGATGGCCGGTGCTGGAATTAAAGGTGGCATGACCTACGGAACCACGGATGAGTTTGGCTACTTTGTCACCGAGAACAAAGTCCACATCCACGACTTGCACGCAACAATTCTTCACCTGCTGGGCTTGGATCACACAAAGTTGACCTACCGCTATAGCGGCCGCGATTTCCGCCTGACCGATGTCGCCGGCAACGTGGCTCACGGCATCATCGCCTAGGATTCTCGGTGTTTTGTGAAGCCCACGCTCTGGTGTCCTGGGCCCAAGTGTGACGTGATAGGTTTGTTGTTCCAGCGGTCGCAAGTCAAGCCAAGGTATCCGACCGACCGCGATGTCATCCGACCATACACAGGCGCAAGGGAAAACGTTGGAATTACGAAACAACTGCTTCTGGACATGGTCGTTTGGCGAATCCGCATGCCATCCAGTGCCGTAAACTCGTCTCACTATTCAAAGTCCCGAAAAACGGTGAATCGAACGATAAATGACACACGCCAAATGAGCCAATTCGCGGCCTGAATACGTGCTTACTATTAACGAGTCATCGAATGCCCGTTGCGAATGCATTACCATTTGGCCGGATGTCGTCCCGGCAGGATTCGAATCGGGAAGAAGACATACAGTCTGAAATAAGGGTCAGTCCA
>CAUZVF010000202.1:0-7697 GCA_963582955.1 Planctomycetota bacterium | reverse complement strand
TGTTGGAAGAGTTAGAACACGCGAAAACCCGTGGAGCCAAGATCTATGGTGAGATTATTGGCTACGGCTCAACCGCGGACGCCTATCGTATCACCGACATTCATCCCGAAGGCCGTGGCGCCACCGCATGTATCAAATTGGCATTGAAGGATGCGGGATTGAACACCGACCAGATCGACTACATCAATGCCCACGGCACCAGTACCGCCGTAAATGACAAAGTCGAAACAATGGCCATCAAACAGTCGCTCGGTGAAGACGCTCAGCGCACGCCAGTATCCAGCATCAAGAGCATGATGGGACACTTGATCGCAGCGGCCGGCAGCGTCGAAGCCATCACATGCTTGCTTGCGATCCGAGAAAACTGGGTGCCCCCGACGATCAATTACGAAACACCCGACCCAAACTGCGATCTCGACTATGTACCGAATGAAGCAAGGCAAAAGGAAGTGCGGCGTACGTTATCGAACAGTTTCGGATTCGGCGGACAGAACATCTCGCTGATTTTCTCAGAATTCGCCGCGTAGCGCGACCGGCAAAACCGTGTATTGGCGAGCGGCCGGCGTGAGTCGGTCGGTTTCACCCGGTGGTTCTCAAACCGGTCGGCTGACGCCCACCGCTCGCCTAAATAATCCGGGCTTACAATCGCAGTCGCCGACCAACCTCCGGTCGGTGCCCGCTTGCCGTTAAACGAATGATCCGAGTTAACGGTCAGTCACGGGCCCCCAATTCGTCAACCAACACGCGCAGAAACGGTTCAACGTCGGTTACTAATCCGATCGTCTGAAAAGTGCCGCGGTCGGCGAGTTTTGTGACGGTCGCCGGATTGATATCGACGCACACGACCTTCACTTTGGCCGGCAGAAGATTGCCCACGGCGATGGAATGCAGCGTGGTTGCAATCATCAGGCAAAACGTCACGCCTTGTGACATTTCTCGCATTTTTCGTTGTGCGTCGACCGCATCGGTGATGACATCCGGCAGAGGACCATCATCCCGAATACTGCCGGCCAACAGGAAAGGGATATTGGCCTTTACGCAATCGTGCATGATGCCACTTGTCAAAACGCCTTGATCGACAGCGCGACGAATTCCGCCGGTTCGACGGATTCGATTGATGGCTCGCAGGTGATGCTCGTGGCCTTCTTCGGTCGACCCGCCGTGTTGCATCGAGATTCCCAGGCTGGTGCCGAAGAACGTTTGCTCGATATCATGCGTCGCCAGCGCGTTACCGGCGAATAAGACGTTGACGAAACCGTCACGTATCAATGCACTCAGATGATCGCGGCTGCCGGTGTGCACAACTGCCGGACCGGCAACGACCAAGATCCTTCCATCACCCAATTTCGCACGTTTCATCGCGGCCGCAATCTCGCGTACAGCCACACCTTTCGGCTTCTCGCTCGAAACGGTGCTGTGCATGAAGCTGAATGCGTCGTTCTTTTGCGTATCGCGTTGCAATGGCAGGACGCGCAGGCCCCGATGTCCAATGCAGATCAAGTCGCCTTGTTTCACGTCGAGCATCGGGATACAGGTTGCCGTCTCGGATTCTGCGTTGACTTTGATTCCGCAATCCATTTCTTGCCTATCGACAATGATCCACTCTCCATCGAAACGCACTTGAGTATCTTGATTCGTCGAGCAATAAAAGCATTCTGGAAAGCAGCCATCGATGTCGGCGGGTTCCAACCGGCAATCTTCGATCGTGACGGCGACGGCTCCGTGCTGGCTGATCGACTTCAGGATCTCGGTCAGATTCTTGATACCGTCGGCACTGACTTTCAACCGCGCAAAGCTGGGGTCATTGCGTTGTTGTCCAATGCTGATGTCACAAATTTCGAATCTTCCGCCGAGTGCCGTGATCTCATCCAGAATCTTGGGAAGAATCAGGCTGTCGATGATGTGGCCGGCAACTTCGACGTCTTCAGAAACAAATTCCGTGTTGGCATCTTCGACGCTCGCATTATTTGGCTCGGTGGGATCACTCATTTTCCCCGGTCCTTGAGAAGTGCATTTCGACAGACCACGACGCAATGTGAAACAGTGACTTCCTTGTTTTGCGACCGTAGGCGACTCAGTTCAGTCGTGTGTCTCGGATCTCCTGCACGCAGTCGCATTGGGCTCCAATGAATTAAGGAGCCAACGAATTGTGATCATTGGCTCATTCGTTGATTGTTTAATTCGTCGGACAAAACACCGGATATTTCTTTCATCACATTTTTCCGTCACCGAAAAATGCGAGCAAGGAAACAACAAATCGACAAGCCGTCGAACGAAACGCGTGAATCGACAAACGGCGTTGGCTTCCGTGACTTTGTAGGACCGACTAGGATGGGACGCTTCTTGGCTCGATACCAAACAATTCGCGTTTCCTTCGATGGATTGCCTTGAGGAAACCGTCTCTTCCGGGCGAATTCTATGACCTGCCCGACCGCCAATCAACAGGGAAGCTGCTGCCTTGTCGTACCTGACCTCCGCAATTCTGTTTGCAGCTAAAGCACCGGCCCCGCAGCAAGCTCCCACACTGGTTGACATTGCTCTGGGCAATCAAGCTGCGCCGGGAATGTTGCTTACAGTGCTGCTGGTGCTGCTGGGCATGTTGTTGATCACAAAAGGCGGTGATATTTTCACGGATAGTTCGGTGGCAATCGCGCGGGCAACACGAATCCCTCCGGTAATTATCGGTGCCACGATCGTCAGCATGGCGACGACGTTTCCCGAGTTCATGGTCTCGTTCAGCAGCGCACTGGCTGGGCGTCCGGAATTTGCGGTTGGCAATGCACTGGGGTCGTGTTGTTGCAACATCGGCTTGATCGTTGGAACTTGCGCATTATTGAAGGGATTTCTCGCCAAACGTCGCGGCGAGGAACCGGGTATTCCCGCAAGCCGTGTGACCCTGAAAGGGCCCGGAGCGTTCATGATTGTCTCGGGGCTGCTGGTTTGGCTGTTTGGTTGGTTCGACGACGTAGCTGCAGGGGAACACGGCATCTCGCAGCGGCAAGCTGGCATCTTGTTTGTCATCTTATTTGCTTACCTAGCATACTCGTTTCGCGCCGCTTTGCTGGCAAGGTTCGAGGGACAATTGGACGATGAAGAATCGGCCGAAGAGGATGAATTGCGTGCCCATTTGAGAAAAGAAGCATTGCTGTTTCTTGTTGGAGGATTGCTGGTCGTCCTCGGTGCCCGTTGGATGGTCGTGAACGCCGCGGCAATCGCTTCGGAATTAGGGGTTCCAGAACTAATCGTGGGATTGACCATTCTCGCTGTGGGAACTTCGTTACCCGAATTTACAATCTCGGTTATGGCTGTTTATAAGGGCCATGGGTCTCTGGGGATTGGAAACATCATCGGTGCCAACGTCTTGAACATCACATGGGTCGTAGCTTCATGTGCTTTGGTGACGCCACTAACAATCAAGTGGCAAACACTTGTGTTGGACGGGCCGGTCGTTTTGCTATTGATGGGACTTCTTTTGGGCCTAAGCTGGAAATCGGAGAAGATCTCGGCAACGACAGGAACGGTATTGTTTGTGGTGTACTGTAGCTACATAGTCGTTATGGTGTTTTTCTTTTGGCCTCAATAACGGTGTCTCGAATGCAGCCGATTCCTGTGCTTAGCGAGGCCGAGGTTCGCGACTGGTTTGACCGTGAGATTCCGACGGGAGATTTCAGCGGCAAACGCGTGCTGTTGATCGTCCCCGATTCAACGCGCACCGCGCCGCTGCCACTGTTGTTCGACTCCGTTTACGGAAAACTGAGCCCGCATGTTGCCAGTCTCGATGTGTTGGTTGCGTTGGGAACACATCCGCCGATGCCGGAAGCGCGGATTTGCGAGATGCTCGGAATCACGCCGGAAGACCGCGCTGGCCGGCTTGCACAAGTCGGCCTCTTCAATCACGAGTGGGACCGAGAAGACCGCTTGACGACAATTGGCCGGTTCAGTGAATCGGATACGCAACACATCTCAAACGGACTGTTGTCGATCGATGTTCCTGTCGCCGTGAATGCCCGCGTCATGGATTACGATGTACTGTTGGTGATGGGGCCCGTGTTTCCTCATGAAGTGGCCGGTTTTTCGGGTGGCAACAAGTACTTTTTCCCAGGCATCTCGGGCCCAAATTTGCTGAACTTTTTTCATTGGCTTGGGGCACTGATTACCAACGTCGGCATCATCGGAATCAAGGACACCGCCGTCCGCCGCGTCGTCGACCGCGCGGCCGCAATGATCGCGACACCACGCCGATGTATCACATTCGTCGTCGCCGGCGACGGAAACCTGCACAACTTGTTTTACGGAGTTCCCGAATCCGCGTGGGAACAAGCCGCCGATCTATCGGCTCGCGTGCATATCAAACGCGTTCCCAAACCATTCCAGCAGGTTCTGTCGTGTGCCCCGCCGATGTACGACGAATTGTGGGTGGCGGGAAAGTGCATGTATAAGCTGGAACCCGTCGTGGCGGATGGAGGTGAGTTAATTATTCACGCACCGCACATGAAAGAAATTTCCGTCACGCACGGCGAATTGATCGAACAAGTCGGCTATCACGTTCGCGACTACTTCACAAAACAATGGGACCGGTTCAAGGATGTGCCGTGGGGCGTCCTCGCGCATTCGACACATGTGCGCGGTACGGGTTTGTTCGAAAACGGCGTCGAGAATCCGCGAGTCCAGGTGACACTTGCATCCGAGATTCCACCCGACGTCTGCGAACGGATTAACCTCGGTTACCGGGATCCTGCGTCGATCGACGTCGAGTCGTTTGCCAACCGAGAAGACGAAGGCATCCTGTTGGTCCGCAAAGCGGGCGAGCACCTTTACCGACTCGACAACGACAACCCGTAATTCGATATCACAACCATGACAATCAGCACCAATACACAAACGGAACGGCTCGACTTCGCGGTCGATGCCGCACGTCAAGCGAGCAAGTTAATTCTCGGCTATTACCAAGCAGCCGATCTGACGGTCGATCTAAAGCGAGACCGTTCGCCCGTCACGGTGGCCGATCGCAAAGCGGAAGAACTCATTCGGAATCTGATTGCCGAGTCTTTCCCTGAAGACGGCGTGCTGGGAGAAGAATTTGATGAAACGCCAAGCAAAAACGGATATCGATGGATCCTTGATCCAATCGATGGCACGAAATCGTTCATTCACGGAGTTCCCTTGTTTGGCACGTTGATTGGTTTGGAATTTGAAGAAGAGGTCGTTGTTGGAGTCGCCCGGTTTCCCGGTTTGAATGAAGTGGTCTACGCAGTGAGGGGGAATGGGACTTGGTGGCAACGCGGCGACGGAGAACCAGAACGAGCCAAAGTCTCGGCAGTTGCGGAATTGTCGGATGCGTTGTTTTGCACAACGACCTTCACCGGATGGGAGACTCACGGCGGCCGCGATGTCCTCGACCGGCTGTGCGCGGCTTGCGGACTCACCCGAAGTTGGGGAGATTGCTACGGACACATTCTGGTCGCGACCGGACGTGCGGAAATCATGGTCGACCCAATCTTGAACGCATGGGACGCCGCGGCTCTGGTTCCAATTCTGCAAGAAGCCGGCGGGCACTACGTCGATTGGAACGGCGTGCCATCCATCCATACCGGAAACGGAATCTCGGTGAACGACCGGCTAAGAGACCAAGTTTTGGCGCTTGTACAATCCGATTGAAGGATCGATCCGTGCGGGACGTCAACGCGATGAACCGGCAGCAGCATTGTGGATGACGCTGTTGATTTCGCCGCCCATTAACAATACGGCGCCCGTCAAATACAGCCAGACCATCAACACGACGACGCCGGCCAGTGTGCCGTAGGTTTCGTTGTACTGGCTGAAGTTTTCGACGTAGATGCGAAACACCTGAGTCAGCGCGACCCAACCGGCCGTCGCAAACACATTGCCCGGCGACAGCAAATACCATCGTAATTTCACATGCGGAACGATCGAATAAATGATGGACGTCGCGATCAACATGAACCCACACGCGACTCCCCAGCGGACGCCTGTCGACGAAATGACGTGTAGCCATCCAACATCAAAGCGGTCGGTGACAAGTCCCGTGACCATCGGGCCGACAACGAGCAAAATCATCGATACCAAAAGCAGCAACATGACGCCCCAAGTCAGAGCGAAAGCGATCCCGCCGGAAAGCCAGAAACGGCGCTTCTGTTCAACACCATAAGCCGCGTCCAATCCGGCGCCGACTGTCAGGAACAGCTTGGAACCGGCGATCGCCAGAATCAATAGCCCGAAGGCGATCAGGCTCGGCGTCGAGTTTTGTTGAATGTCGCTGACTTGGCCCTCCAACAACTCAAAGACATTGTCGGGCATGCCGATATCAATCGCTCGCAAGAAACTCGTCAGGACTCCGTCCAGCGGTAACTGTGCCACGCAGGCAATGATGACAATCAACATCGGCGCGACAGCCAACACAGCGTAATACGCGAATTGAGCACTACGGGCGTCAAGTTGGTCTCGCCGAAAACCGACCATCGAACGACGGATGACCTCGCGGATCGAGAGCCCGCCGAGTTTCCACATTTCTTGCAACGGAATGGGTCTTGGCACTCAAATCCTCACAATCCGCAAAATCCGTAAAGTCTGCCCAACGTACGATCCGATAACCACTGAAGCGAGGTAAATGCGAACAGATCCACTACGCCTTTCGATGAAGGGTTCAGCCATGAAGTCGGTGCTGACATTAACATGCGGAATCGCAATCTGTGTTTCTTTGGTTGGTTGTTCATCCTACCGAACCAAACATTACGACCCAACCACCGGACTTGTCTACGGTTCCGGCTTTTCAAATTCCGGTAGCGGTGGGCTGCTTGGGTTCCTGGCGGGAGACAAGAAGCAGCACGATTCCTTCCAAGTTGCCAATGCGCCTTTTGGATATCAAACAGCCGGTAACTGCCAATGCTATGTTCCACAACAGCAGTGTTGGAATGGTGCCGGAACATCGGCCTATGCGCCGATCGGACATCCAAATTCGAAGAATGGCACGCATGTCGTCCGTCACACCACATTCGCCAACGGCAATTGTGGTACATGTGGAGCCGTCCCGAAAGTGACAAGTTGCGGCACTTGTGGGCGGCAATCCAACAACTGCGGAACCTGCGGGCGGCCCTCGACGTGCGACACGTGTGGCACGTCGTCGACGATCAGCACGCAGCCGTCAGTCGAGACTTCAAACGGATGCAATACGTGTGCGAACGGAATCGTCAGTGGAGAATTCCCAATCGAAGTTTACAACGGAGCGGTCGACGGTGCCGTCATCCAGGGTGAGATCATCAATGGTGAACCGATGCCGGCTCCGCCCGCCGAAACTGACGATGATTCGAAAGGTGGGAAAACGGATAATCGCGCACCGCTCCCTGAAAAAGAAGCAAAGGCTGGCGAAAGCATCGAGCAATTAAAGTGGATCCCCCGGCGGCTGTAATGGCGGCGGAAGTTGCTCGCGGATCACGCCTGTCGTATGCTGAGAGTATCCGGGCAAATGGCTTTCGATAGCCAATGCCACTCAGGACGTCAGGATGCTCGCATGCGAATAACTCTCGATTATGGCAAGACGGGAATGGAAATCGACGTTCCCGACGCCAATCTTGTTGGCCCGCTTGAATTGCAACCGGCCGCGCCGCTATCGGATCCCGTGGCGGTCCTACAACAAAAACTACAAGATCCTACCGGTTCGGTTTCGTTGTCTGAACTCG
>CAUZVF010000201.1:0-7697 GCA_963582955.1 Planctomycetota bacterium | reverse complement strand
ACGGCAACAGCGCTGGAAACCGGTAAGGGCGAATTCGCTCGCGGCATGGCCATGGGACTGATCCTGCTGCTGATCGCGCTGGCCGTGACATTGGCGATTGCCATCTTGAGCCGGGAAGAACGTGATTCGTGACGGCAATGATCAACGTCCGCAACCTGACCGTCGAAAAGCGAGGCGCAACAATTTGTTCGATCGATTTGCTGGAAGTGCCGCCACGGCAGCGAATTGGCATCATTGGGCCAAACGGTTGCGGTAAGTCGACGCTTCTGCGTGTACTCGCCGGCCTGGAAAAGAAGTTCAACGGCACATGCACTGTCGACGTGCCGCAATCCGAGCGAGTCTACGTACATCAGAATCCGTACTTGTTTCGTGGTTCCGTCGTTTCAAACGTGATGTACGGATTGCGGATTCGTCGCCTAAACTCGACCGATGCGTCAGATCGAGCAACCAAGATTCTTCAAAAACTGGGGATCCAACATCTCGCCGATCGAGATGTCCAAAACTTATCCGGCGGCGAAAAACGCCGCGTCGCCATCGCCCGTGCAGCCATCCTGAAACCGCAACTCTTATTGCTCGACGAACCCTTTGCCGAGATCGACGACGACGGCGTGTCACGAATAATCAGCTTGATCGATGAACTGACGGAATCGACCGTCTTGATTTCTTCGCCGACATCGCTATCGAATGCGAAAACGGAATCGGAGCTTCATTTGTAAAACCCAATCTGGCTGCCGACTTTAACGGCTTCTATAACGTGGAATACAATGGATTAGTATCTATTGGGCAGAGAATCTCGGAGCCGTAAGGGAAACTGAATGAGCGACATCAAACTGTTTCGATTGACGGAACCGATGCCGGTTGAACTTCCAGGTCGTGCCGTCTCAGTCGAGAAGACTTTGCAGCATCAGATTGAGCAACACCTTGACTCATTCTTAGGAATCCGGTTTTTGAAATCAGAGCATTCAACCGGCAAGACCCACGGAGGAAGAATCGACACACTTGGTATCGACGAGAATTGCTGTCCGGTCATTATTGAATACAAGCGAGCGACCAATCAAAACGTGATCAATCAAGGGCTCTTCTATCTTGATTGGTTGATGGACCACAAAGCCGAGTTTCAATTGTTGGTGCTCGAAAAACTCGGCAAGGCAGAAGCAGACGCTATTGAGTGGTCCAGCCCACGCTTACTTTGTATCGCCGGTGATTTCACAAAGTATGACGAACATGCCGTGAAGCAAATAAATCGAAACATTGAACTCATTCGTTATCGTGCTTATGGCGAAGAACTGCTGTTATTCGAACTCGTGAACGCCGTCACAGCCGACCCGCCGCAACGCGAAACGCTGATCAGGAAACCATCGGCTGAAAGTAGACAGGCAAAGTCGATTGAGGATTACATTGAAAGGGCGGACCCAGCGTTGTCCGACCTGTTTGAATCGTTGAAGGAGTTCTTACTCAACTTGGGTGACGATGTCACGGCGAAGACTCTGAAATGGTATCTAGCGTTTCGACGATTAAGGAACTTTGCCTGTGTCGAGGTGCAACCCAACAAACAATGTGTCCTCGTATTCGTGAAGGTCGATCTTGGGAAGCATCAAATCGCTGAAAGATTTACTCGCGACGTAACGAACATTGGTCATTATGGAGCTGGAAATCTTGAGCTCACGATCCGCAGCACGGATGAACTGGAACTAGCAAAGCCACTAATTTTCGAGAGTTATGAGTCCAATTGACACTCGATCGTGATGACTTGCCGTCGGTCATTCTTGCAGAGCGAGATCACGGAATTCGTTGAATCGCTTTATCCAGGCCTGCTCCAATTCATGCACTTTGTCGGGATATTGGCCGGCCAAGTTTTGTGTCTCCTCGCGATCGGCACTCAAATCAAACAACTCCCACGGGCGGTTATCGTTGGCTGCCGATACAAGTTTCCAATTGCCAATACGAATCGCGCGATTTCCTTCGTGCAACCACCATAGATAGTCATGTTCTACGGTACCGTCCTTTTTGAACACGGAAACCAGACTTTTGCCTGGCGACGCGGGTGCGGCTTTTTCCTTTGGCCGAGCGAACTTGATCTCGGCAATCTCCAGAATCGTCGGCACGATGTCGATCACATGTCCCGGATTGTGGCGTAATTCGTTTTGTGCGGCGATTCCTTGGGGCCAGTGTACGATCATTGGTGTGGCGATACCGCCTTCATGAGTCCACGTTTTGTGGCGGCGGAAAGGTGTGTTGCAGGTCGTCGACCAACCAGGGCCGAGACAAAGATACGTTTTTGCCGATCCCGGCGCAGCGGCGTGGTCGTGTCCGTCGTCGCGGACCATGATTTCGGCACTGGCTCCGTTATCGGACAGGAAGAAAATCAGCGTGTTTTCGAACGCGTGCATGGCTCGCAATTGGTCAAGAACTCGGCCAATCTCGCGGTCCATGCGGTCGATCATGGCGGCGTGGATCGCCATTTTCGTTGCTTGAAATTCATGTTGCTCGCCGGTCAGTTCGTTCCAAACAAGCGGACGGTTGACTTCGCCCGGTCCCAGAGTTTTCAGGGCATCGGGAAAATGATACGGCGGACCGACGTTTCGTTCGACCGACGAAAGTTCTCCGGCGACAATGCCGAGGCTCTGCAATCGTTTCCAGCGTTGTGCGCGGACCGCTTCCCAGCCTTTGCGATAGCGACTGCGGTAACGGGCGATGTCCTCCGGCAGAGCGTGCAGCGGAAAATGCGGCGCGGTAAATGCCAAGTAATGGAAGAATGGTTTGTCGGCGTGCTGTTCGGCATGCTCTTTCAGGCATTTGACAGCGTGGTCGGCGATGGCAATCGTTCCGTAGTAACCCGTTCCCGGTTCGACCGGCGGCAGCTTCTTGTCGTCTTCCCAATGAACGCGCGGGTTGAAGAAACGGCCTTGGTCTCGCAGGTAATAAGATCGATCGAAACCATTCGCCAGCGGCATTCCGTCAATGTGCCACTTACCCGAATGATAGGATCGATAACCACGCGACTTGATCAACTGTGGCAACAACCGTGCCCAAGCCGGACGCTTGCCACGTCCGCCACTGGGGATTCCGGGCACCTTGTCACGCCGCACTTGCTGAGCGTAATATCCTGTCAACAACGCCGCTCGCGTCGGCCAACAACGGGCCGTGTTGTAGAACTGAGTAAACCGCAATCCATTCTTGGCGAGTTTATCCAGATTGGGTGTCGCGATCTCGCCGCCATAGCAACCCAGATCCGAAAACCCCAAGTCATCGGCCATGATCAACAGGACGTTCGGTTGGTCAGCCGCCTTGGTGGAAGCTGAGAGGATGCCTGCAAGACAAAAGACGGTAAATGCGTATTTCATTAGGATTGCCGTTTCTCTCGAATCCTTCAACATGATTCTGTCCACAATGATTCTGTTAAATCCATGTACTGAATCGTCAGAACCAAACAATTGCTTCTAATGATCCTACACAGCGCCTTGATTCAAAAAGCAGCGCCGAGAAGTTGACATGAGTTATGGTTCGAAAACGATATCCGTCGATGTGCCGAATTTGGCGGGCAGCGGCATGTTCGACCACGCCGGATCGTCGCCGATGCGGAATTGCCATCGGCCTTTTAATTCCAATTTGCCAACCGACGAATTCAGCACGGGTGCCTTCCGAAAAGCACCATCGCCGTCAACTCGTACGACGATTAGGTTTGCATCGTTCCGTTCCACCCAATTCGAGTCTATCAAGAATTTGCCATTGGCATCGGACAGCCGATTGCCGTTGAACCACGCACGACAACTCTTGGAATTCTCGGGCATGGTCAGTGTAAGACCGTTCTTTCCCATCCAATCCGCCGGAACTCTCACGACACATCGGTACCAAGCCACGCCGTCGTAATCTTTCAGCACTCCGGCAGACCCGGCAGCCCACGAAGACGGTATGGGCATGACCGACCAGTGGTTTTCGTATCCCTTGCGCGTCGAAGCCATTGCGAATTTGTTGCGGATCGAAATTCCCGCAGCCCAATGAATGCCATTCAGCAATAGGCGGACGAATGTCGGATTCTCGAAGTCGGCGGCATGTCCCAGCGATGTGTAAAACGAACGGCCACCGTCGGCGCGGCGGAATGTCCACGCAACCGGTTCATTTGCCTGAGCGTCAATCTTGCCTGAAAACAACAGATCGCTGCGACCAGCGAGTGGCAAGAGCTTGTAGAGCGAGAAACCGGGAGCGAATGAGCGTTTCGAAATCCCGGTCAAGATTGGTTTCGTCGCCGTATTTCCAGGCACATAGACGGTTGATTTCACCTTGTTTCCGTAATCGCCATGATAGTTGCATCCAAAAACTTCGCGGTCAAATGTTGGCCAATCGACGAAGCCTTTTGGTGGTGATTGATTGTTCAAAGAGAATGCATGACTGGAAGTGCGAATGCCGACCACCGGTTTGCCGGCACTGACAAACTGGCGGACGATTTCCATTTTGTGTTTGGGAAGTACGCGGCGGCGAACACTGAGCAGCACGATATCGGCTTCGTCCAACACGTCGAGACCCGGAAGTGAATTTCGGTCGTTGTCGTTTGCGAAGACATAGCTGACTCGAAAGTACTTGCCGAGGTATTTCGCGGCAAAACCCGGCAAAGTCTTGTTCGTGTGATAACCTTTCTCGGCCATGACGATGGCTAAATGCGGGCGTCGGTCGTTTTTGAACTCGAATGGTTTTCCACCCAGGATTTGGTCACTGGTGATTGTCGGGCAAATAAACTTCTCGATGTGTGAGATGATCAAATCGGTTCCCGTGTAGTGACTGACGTACGGCCAACGCTGGGGGTTATACATTGTGTCGGTCATGTCGCGGACCAGCACGACGTTCTTTCCGTTGCGAGCTATCTGACGCAATCCGAACGGGCGGCCCAGCACACACATGTTTGTGTGGACTCCGGTCAGAATCACGTTCTTAATCTCACAATGTTGCAGGATGTTCCACACCTCGTTGCCGCGGTCGCTGATGTAATCGCTGTTGCTGTCGATCGTGATCAAATCCGACTGACGTTTCCACGGAGTCCCCGGATTGCGGCCGAGTGACTTTAGCTTCGTGGCCCACTTGGCATGCTCTTTGGGATCGTCGTCGTCACCGCCGCCCGATTGATCGATCGGGTAAGCCGCCCGTTCCTCCTTCGGAATCCGCGAACACCACGCGGCGATATCTTTGGGCTGAGTTGATGCGGCCGGAGTATCAATCGCCCGTTTGCGTGCCGCATGTTCCGCATACGCATCCATGCAATCGCTGGGCGAGTGGATGATCGTGACACCCTGCTTACGTGCTTCGGCCAACAACTTGTTTAGCCGAGGAGCGAATTCTTCCAGCCTTCGTACGGCGTTCAGACAATGGTGCAAGTCCCAAACGTCGCAGACGATAATCGCTGTTTCGGAAGGTTGCCAGTTTTCCGTACGATGCAATCGGTGATATCGGCCCGAACCCTCACTTGTCTCGGTTTGAAAGCGGAGATTCAGTTCAAGGTCGGTTGCCCAAGACGACGAGGCAAAGATTCCGAGGATCAGCGTCGCCGTACAGTGGAAACGATATAGATACACGGCGATTCTCCAGGCGTGTTTGGGGCGTGGGACACAAGGGTAAGGATTGCTAGAGTTTGTTTCAAAACCCGATTGCCGCCTTTCGCTCCGCGAAAGAGGCGCCGCTTTCGCGGAGCGAAAGGCAACACTGGGTCATACTGTTGGGTTTTGAAACCGTTTCTAATCGATAAGCCGATGAATTGAGAGACATCGGTCCCCTGCCAGCTTGTCTGGCAGGAATCAAGTTTGACCAGCTAATACAATTGTCGTCGATCCAACCAGACCCCTGTCGGCTTGTCCGACTGGTGAATCAGTTTGGAGGACGATATTGACTTCCGCAGACCAAACTTTGGCTCTTGCCAGACAAGCTAGCAAGGGGCCGCTCCGGTTGGTCACTTCCTTCTTCGCTCGACAAACTGATTCACGTGCCTGACAAGCAGGCACGGGTCCTTACACAATTTCTGGCAATCCGAACGGCTCGCGATATTGCTTACTCAGCAGATCGTTGGCTTCGTCGCAATCGACGAATTGTTCGGTCTTGGGGTCAAAATCCAGCCGGCCGCGCGTCAGATAGGCGATGTTGCCGAGATGTACCAGCGCACACGATCGGTGAGCGACTTCCGCCGGAGCACGCGTGATGGGTTTGCGAGTGCGGACGGCTGTCAGGAAATTATCCATGTGCTCGGCATAGCCGCGTTGGCCGCGGATTTCCTTGCCTTCCGTTGGGCCACGCTTTCCTTTGGGCCCCAGAAATACGCTGAATGCTCCACGGCGTGAGAAAATCATGTAGCCATCGGTGCCGTAAAAAACATTGCCGTTGTCGAATCCGTGCAGCCCGTAGGCCGTGAACGGATAGTTCTCATAGATCAAGACCTTGCCGTCCGGGTACTCATAACTGACGACCATATTGTCGGGATAGTCGCTGGCGTGGCCGTGCAACAACATGCGTCCGCCGCGAGCGGTGATTTGGCTGGGGACGGTGTCAATTCCCAATCCCCACGCGGCCATATCGAGATCGTGAATGCCGTCGTCGCCGATCTCGCCGTTGCCGTAATCCTCGAACATTCGCCATGTCGAATGAAAACGGTATTTGTTGAAGGCGTGTTTCGGTGCGGGGCCCAGCCAACGGTCATAGTCAACTCCGCTGGGTGGCGTAGCATCGGGAACGGGCTTTACCACGTGACGCATCTCGGCCGTCCAAGCACGGGCGACTTTGATTTCGCCGATGATCCCATCCTTCAGTAGTTTTTCGGCCTTGGCCGTCACTGCACTGCTGCGCATCTGACTGCCTTGTTGCACGATGCGGCCGTACTTCTTGGCGGCCTTGATGATCAGATGCCCTTCATTATAGACGTGCGAGATTGGCTTCTCGATGTAGACGTCCTTGCCTTCCTGCATGGCCAGCAGTGCGATCGGAGCGTGCCATTGATGCGGCGTGGCGATGATGACCGCGTCGACGTTCTTGTCGGCAACAACGTCTTCGTAACGCGATGTCCGTTTCGCCGGAGACTTTTGAAAATCGGACATGTGTGATGCCATGCGATCGATCTGCCGCGGATCGACATCGCACAGGTAGGCGATCGAGATATTCTCGCGACGGCTGACCAGTCCTTTGACGTGGTGCGTCATAATCCCGCCGCATCCGATGATTCCGATATTTACGGTTTCGGTTTTTTCGTCGGCGTAAGCGTGGACGCCGCCCAAAGTCGAAACGGCCGCCGTTAGCGCCGCGGTTTCTGTCGATTGCCGCAGGAATCCGCGTCGAGTTGTTTCGTTTTGCATGGCGAATGTCCTTGGTTGGGGGGATTGGCGTAATGAATCAGAATTCCACACTACAGCAATGCGTGAATTGGCTCACCATAATAGATGTGATGCGGACGATTCAATTCGTCTTTCCAACTGGCAGTGTGCGGGATGCCGAGCGAATCGTAAATGGTGGCGCCCACGTTTTCCGGGCGTTGCATGTGAGTTGCCGGGTAGGCGCCGATCGCGTCGGAACTGCCGACGACGTTGCCGCCACGGATGCCGCCACCGGCGAAAAAGACCGACTGAACGGCTCCCCAATGGTCGCGGCCCGGAAGTTTCGTGTTAATCTTTGGTGTACGTCCCATCTCGCCGCACATCACGATCAGCGTTTCGTCAAGCAGTCCGCTC
>CAUZVF010000200.1:0-7704 GCA_963582955.1 Planctomycetota bacterium | reverse complement strand
GGGGCCAGGAACCTAACGGTTCCCGCTAGCCTGGTATTTTGAGCTTCAATGCTCTTGGCTAGCGGGAACCGTGAGGTTCCTGGCCAAAACGGATAACTGTCCGACGCGTCGTTTAACTTGACGAAGCGATACCGTCGGTAAAGTGAGTGGCATTGATCTCTTGACCACTCTTTCCCTGCGATAACCGGACGCTAGCGCGTACCGGCTGATTCTGCCAACCCTAATTCTTAGCGTACAAAGCACTAGCACGCCGCGTAGGTCCGGATTGCCACCGAGGTAGCGTTATGCTACTGTTGTGGCATGAGCCAGCCGGTGAAACTTTCAGACTCCCTCGTCCTCGATGCCCGCCTTACAAGCGAGTTGGCCGAACGTTCGATCGCCGGACAGATTGAATTCTGGGCCCGCCTGGGCCGGGCGGTGGAACCGCTCCTCAACGGCGATAAGACACTCGCCCTCCGCAGAAGCGGCGATACGGCGTTACTCTCCCAGATGCTCGCTTCCGTTGATGCACCTGAGGGACGCAGGCGAGTGGCCGAATACCTGGCCGAGCAGCCTTTTCCCCACTACGAACCAGCGGACGGCCAACCGGGGCTGATTGTGCGCATCGAAGAGGGCGGCGAGCGGACCGTTGGCAAGTTCGTCAATCGCGAATTCCGCCCTCTCCCGACGCTCAGCAAAGCGGCCAAGCGAACCACGAAGAAGAAAAAGAATAAGCCACGTCAATGAGTTGGACCTGGCTGGATGAACGCCCGGTGATGGTCGCGATTGCCGGACCAAATGGCGCGGGAAAGACGACGTTCTACCACGCGCACATCGAACACGCCGGCCTGCGATTGGTGAATGCGGATCGGTTGGCCAGTGAGTTGGACCTGGAGCCCTACGCCGCGGCACGAATCGCCGGCAGCCTCCGCCGTGAACTGGTCCGACAACGCGAGAGTTTTGCTTTCGAAACGGTCTTTTCCGATCCGGTGGGCGACAAGCTCGGCTTTCTCAAGGAAGCCGCGGCCCTCGGTTACACCGTTGTGATGTGCTTTGTGGGATTGTCCAAAGCAAGTCTGTCCGCCGAGCGAGTCGCAATGCGTGTTTCGCAAGGCGGGCACGACGTGCCGCCAGAGAAGCTCAAAAGCCGTTTCCCGCGAATCCTGGCGAATCTCAAGTCCGCCATCCCCGTGCTGCCTCATGTTCTGGTTTTCGACAACAGCGATCTTGCCCGGCCGTTTCGGCAGGTGACGGCTTTTGAAAACGGCGTGGCGACACAATCACCAAAACCACTTCCGGCCTGGTTGCGAAACATCGTTGAGAACAAATGACGCCGAGACTTCTGTCCGCACACTTCGACAACACCTTGGAAACGTTTTTTTGAAAAACGGGCTATCCGCGAGATATGTGCTAGATTTGGCGTTAAGATGGTTGTCTACAAAGTTGATGACGAGGAGATCAAATCGTGGATCGAATCATGACAAGTAAACGAGCGTGCCGGCAGCTAGTGGAATCATTTACAAACTACTGGCAACCATGCGACGGGACACAAACAAAGGCGCTCGCGGATGACCAAACGTCGTTAATTTGGGAGAATTGCCAGGGCGGTCGATCAGCTTGTGCCTCATGCATTTGGAAGTGGACGACAGCGGCACGGTTCGCATTGTCGGGAATGATACGGAGTGGGAAATTGACGAAGAGTTTCAGCGCCTGAGTGTATCGCCGGCCGACATCACAATCGTCCGGCACACGGTTGAATCGTCACCATGAATCGAGTCAGAAAAGTTCCGCACGCCAGTTTTCGCGCGGTGAACGAGTTGGGTTCGCGTCAGGTCACTCGCCGCACAATCATGCCAGATCGAATCAAAGGTTTCGGAATGTTTCCGGAACCTTTTCCCCTTTCCAGCCAGTGAAGGTGATAATCCTGTGTGTCTGACAGCCTCGGCTTGCGTACCGAGTACGACTTTTGAGAGTCTTCGGATGACCGGCCTCCGCCGGTCCGTGAATCGAAGGTTCGTCACCACGCGTTGTCATCATTCCGGAGACCAACATGCATTTCGAATCATCCGTTAGGCGCGCCGCCGTTTTCTGCCTCGTCAGTTTCAGCCTTGCGGCACTCATGATATCCCCGCACGTGGCCAACGCTGCCGACGGAGACAAGCCGAACTTCGTTGTGGTTTTCACCGACGATCAGGGATACGGTGACCTTGGCTGTTATGGTTCAGAAACGATCCGCACGCCGCGGATCGATCGGCTTGCGAAGGAAGGGACTCGGTTTACCAACTTCTACGCACAGGTTGTGTGCGGGCCGTCGCGGTCGGCTTTGTTGACCGGGCGGTATCCGGTGCGCAGTTTGGGCTGGTCGATGCCGGCCGGTGAGATCACGATTGCCGAACTGCTGCAACGTGCCGGTTATGTGACCGGCTGTGTCGGTAAGTGGGACGTGTCGAACCGTGCCGCGATTTCCGATCGAATGCCCAACGCGCAGGGTTTCGGCTACTACTACGGCACGCTCGGCGCGAATGACGGCGGACGCGTTACATTTCACGAGAACAACAAGCGCGTCGGCCAGACCGACGACATGGCCAGCCTCACGCGGATTTACACCGACAAAGGCATTGAGTTCCTGAAAAAGAATAAGGACAAACCGTTTTTTCTTTATCTGGCGCACACGATGGTTCATTCGGTGATCGACGCCTCCGCCGAATTCAAAGGCAAGTCGAAGGGCGGGCTATATGGCGACACGGTCGAGGAGTTGGATTACCACACCGGCCGATTGCTGGATGCGATTGACAATCTCGGCCTGCGCGACAACACGCTCGTCATCTTCACGACGGACAACGGACCGTGGAACAACCTTCAAGGCCCGCTCCGCCGGAAACACAAGGGGCAGATTGCCTGGGGATCATCCGGCCCGCTGCGTGAAGGCAAGGGTTCGACCTACGAAGGCGGACTACGTGTTCCCTGCATCGTTCGCTGGCCGGGACACGTCCCCGCCGGCAGAACGAGCGATGCGATTTTTGCGACGATCGATTTCCTGCCCACATTCAGCAAACTCGCGGGTTGTAAGGTCCCCGGCGATCGGATCATCGATGGCGTCGATCAGACGGATCTTCTGTTCGGGAAGCGCAAAGCCGGAGGCCGCGATGACTACTTCTATTTCTGTAAGGGAGAACTTCACGCCGTCCGTAAGGGCAATTGGAAACTTATCCTTCCGGACCGGAAGAAGTTTTACGGATACGTCAAGGATAAAGGCTCGCAGCAGGCGGAACTCTACGATCTGGAAGCCGACATTGGCGAGAAAAACGATCTCGCCAAAGCGCATCCCAAAGTTGTCGAGGAACTACTCGGGCACGCACGATTGCTTCCGCTGCCAGACAAGCCGTACGATCCGCGAATCGGACTCGGACGACGGCCACGGCAGCAAGGTCGCAACACGTCAGCACTGCCGGTGGGCGACTGGGGCAAACATCGTCTCACTGCGGAGCAACGTGAACAAATTCGGTCGTCATTTCAGGCGGGCATCGATAACAAGTTCATCCCTGGCGGCGCGTTGATGCTGATTCACCAAGGCGAGGTGATTCTGAGCGAAGCCTTCGGCGTGGCCGATCTGGACAGCAAACGCCCATTCCTGACGTCATCGCCCTGCCGAATCGCGTCGCTCACCAAGCCACACACCGCGACGCTTCTCGTCAAGCTGGCCGCGGAAGGCAAGGTCTCGCTCGACGCGCCGGTCGACACGTACCTTCCCGAGTTCAAGGGCATCCAGGTCCAGGGGAAAGGCAAGGCGAAGCACGCCCCGAACTTGCGGCAATGCCTCTCCCACACGGCAGGCTTCGCAGGCAACAACGCCCTCAAGGCCGGGAAGTTCTCAGTCAACCTCGACGGGGATCTGTCCGACGTGATCAAGGACCTGGCGACGAAGGAACTGCTCGCTGAACCAGGGACGCGCCACGCCTACTCCCGACTCGGCTACATGACCGCCGGCCGCGTCGCCGAGGTCGTCACCGGTCGTCCGTATCCCGAGCTGATGCAAACGCTCCTGCTCAAGCCTCTGGGAGCGGAAAGCGCTACGTTCACGCCGTCGAAAGAGATGCGCGCCCGGATGCCGCGCCCGTACGAACGCACAAGGACCGGCTTTGTGCCTCGTGAGGGGACAGGACTGGGGACAGCGATCAACCCCGGTGGCAGCCTCGTTTCGACACTGGAAAACGTCGCGCGGCTGTTCTTGATGCACCGCAACCAGGGGCGAGTCGGCACACAGCAATTCATCCCGTCAAAGCTGCTGACAAAAATGTATGAGTCGCAGCCATCCACGCCGGGCGTCGGTTATGGTCTTGGGTTTAACATCATGCGGCGGCGCGACGATGGGACGCCCGCCCGGATTCGCCATACCGGAGCGTCCGGAACACTCGGCGTCATCGACTTCGAGCGAGATCTGATCATCATCGTGCTCACGCAGGTCCCGCAAAAGCAAACCAACCGCTGGCGAAACCGGCTGGTGCAGATAATCAACAACGTGTTCCTGCCGGCAACGAAACCTGGATGACGGCTTAGACGCTGCGCGGAAACAACTTACCGGATAGTCGCTTTTCGCTCCGCGAAAAGGCGTGCATTCGCGGAGCGAAAGCCGACACTTATTCCCGCGCAGTTCCTTAGGCGAGCGGCAGAAATTCTCATACCCGTGGGATAGGCTTCCAGCCTGTCGATTGAGCGGTTTGACAGGCTGGAAGCCTATCCCACGGTAAGTTCTCATCTGAGGCTCGCCTTAGTTCGACCAGCAAACAAAATGGGAGCCTTGAAATGTCAAAGCGGACCGCGAGTCTTGTGATCTGCCTTACGCTTGCCCAACTCGTTGCCGCCGCCGCGGACAGCAAGAAGCCGATCTACTCCGGTCCGCAGCCGGGTGAAAAGCTGCCGCCGCTTACGGTTGAGATCGCCTACGGTAGACGGCAGCAGACCAAAGTCGACTTCGTCAAGCAGGCAGGCCGAAAACCGGCCATGCTGGTATTCGTCAATGGCGCGAATCGTCCCGCTGCGCGGCTGACGCGCGTTCTGGTGAACTATGCGGAGATGCAATCGCGCGACAAGCTGTTTGCCGCCACCGTCTGGCTGGCCGATGATCGTTCCGGAGCGCAGCAGTACTTGAAGCGGGCGACGAGCTGGTGGGGCAACGGGCTACCGGTCGGCATCTCGGTCGACGGCCCAGAAGGACCGGGGTCCTACGGACTAAATCGAAACGTAAACGTCACAGTACTGGTGGCCGAGAAAGGCAAAGTCACGGCCAACTTCGCGCTCGTGCAGCCGTCTGAAACCGACGCCGCAAAGATTCTCGCCGAGGTGGTCAAACTGGCCGGTGGAACCGTCCCCACCAAAGCCGAAGTGATTTTCTTGAGCATGCCGACGCGTAAGCCGGACAATGTTCGCTGGACCGCCGCACCGGCGGATCCGGCGTACCGCCGGCTGATTTGCAAATTGCTGGCCGCGGAAGACGAACAATCCGCGGATGCGGCCGCGAAAGCTGTTACCGCATACGTTGGTGATGATGCGGATCGCCGGGTGCAGTTGAAACAGATCGCGAAGTCGCTCAGTAAGGGCCGAACCAACGTTGGCGCGATTCCCGCCATGAAACATCTGAAACGATGGCGAGCGACCGCCGACAAGGCGGGCAAGCGGCCGCAAAAAAACACGCCATCGAAATACGTCCGCCAGAAAAAGACCGGAGCATCAATAAGTCGCCCATTCGTAGGACGGGCACTCCTGCCCGTCACGGGCTGTGAGACGGGCAAGAGTGCCCGTCCTACGACAGTTAATCCTGCGCCGGTCCCAACATCCGATAACACAATGCGGTTGTTTGATTTTGGTACGAAAACCAGTCCCGTGGTCGATTCCGGGATTCGAGTAACTGACGCTGAACTCTACAACGCCGCCGACGGCTACGGGTGGCTCGGCGGACAACAGCGTGGGTTTGATCGCGATGCACCGCTGAGCGAGTTACGACATGGCGGCAACCCGATGCGGCCGGATCTGCTGTACAAGGCGCACGTCACGCCGCTGCTGCAAGACGGTGTTGCGTCGACGGACGACATTTCGTTCCGGATCGACGTGCCGACGGGAACGTATCGTATGCACGTTTGGTTGGGTGATTTACACCAGCCGCTGGAGTCGTTGGCGCTTGACTGCAAGGGAACTCGAGTTGCCAGCGACATCAGTGCCAAACACATCATCGGCCGGGCGAAACCGGAAGCCACCGGGCTGTACCAGTTGCTGCGATTTGATGCCGATGCGACCGACGGCCGAATCGTGTTGCGGTTCCACGGTGACGAATCAGAGTATCGCCGGAAGCAACAGCAATACGACGACTGGTTCCCAGAGGGGAGCCGTGTCGAGTCTTTTCTGGGAAACGGGTTTGATGCGAAGCGGCGGTTGAAGTTCGATCCCGGCCGACCGTTCGAGCGAAACAGCGTGCTGGCCGTTCGAGTTCAGCGACGGAGCGAGCCGGTCTTCTGCTGGCAAGGAAACCAACTGCAGGTCGCTGGTGAAAAGAAGAGCGGTCAGGTCGAATTTGTTGCGGCAGTGAATGCGCACGATTTTGAGCAGGCCGAATCAATTCTCGCCAAGGTCGATCCGTCGAGTGACGTTCGTGTGCCGGGTTATCTGGCGCTGATAGGGCATCCGAAAGTCGAAGGCGACGACGAGGCGCGTCTGCTCGCTCGGGCACAGACAGCGGTCGAGGCGGTGGACACGTCAAACCGGCCCGGCGTATGGGTCGTGGAAGCGGCCCAGTCGCTGGATATTTTCTCCCGCGCGCGTCGTCGGTTTCACCAGCGAGGCATGGGCGAAGAAGGCCACTTTCAGGAGAACCGCAAGGTCGTTTCGCTGCTGCGGATCATTCGCCCGGATGACCTGCTGTACTTCAAGTCGCTTGAATATCAGGGACGAGCGCTGCAAATGCTCGATCCGCATCGCTGGGTCTATCCCAGTGGCGATGCCGCCGCGGTCTGGCAGGAACTGATCAAGGCGTTTCCAGACAATCGCTACGCGAAGTATTACTTCAGGGATGAATGGGAACCGGACGACGTCTGGCATCATGGAGATCATCTGCACGGCACCGACGGCGCGCCGAAGTGGGCGGTTGCCCAGCGCGAAGCCTGGGGCCTGCTGCTCGATGTTTGCGAGTGGTGGGCGGCGAACAAGCAGCATCCCGACGGCAGTATCGGCGGCGGTTGGGGAGACGACGTCGAACTGGTCGCGCTGTTTGGTCTGATGGGATCAATCAGCGAGGGAGCGTCCGAGCCGTCCATGCGTCTGACACGCAGGTTGGTCGACGGGCTCTGGAAATATGGCGGCATCGATCGGAATGCCGGATTCAATCGCGGGTTGCTCGACGCCGAGCATTCGGCCGAGTGGACCGGCGACACGCTGCCGCTGATGATCACCATCGACTGGGGAAACCCGATCTGGATTGAACGGGCGACGATGACCGCCCGACTGATGCAGAGTCTGTGGATGGACCGCAACGACCGGGGAGATCTGCATTTCAAAAGCAACTTTCTGGGGTCGATCGCCATCGGCAATGCCCGGCAGGCCAACGACTCGTACATCAATTATCGGGCCGTTTTGCCGGTGGTGAGCGTCTATCGTTACAACCGGCATCCCGAGATCGCGAAGTTACTGGTGGCGTGGGCCGATGCCTGGCTGGCCGATGCCATGCGCACGGACCGT
>CAUZVF010000199.1:0-7732 GCA_963582955.1 Planctomycetota bacterium | reverse complement strand
ACGACGTCGACTTGAATTTCAGCGGCATGATGTGGTTCGACAACGACCGCATCGCATCGTTCGATTGTGGTTTCGACCAAGTCTGGCGCAAGTGGTTCGAAGTCATTGGCACGCACGGTTCGTTGGTCTGTGACGACTTCGTCGCTCCGTGGGATCCCGAACGTCCGCGGTATTGGGTCCACGACGAGTTTGGAAAACCGGCCGAGCACACCGCCGAGCCGCAAATCCAAGAACAATGCATGATCGAGGAATTCTGCAAGATCGTCCGCAGCGGAAAACTCGACGAGCGTTGGCCGAACGACGCGATCGCCAACCAGCGCGTGATCGAAGCGTTGGATAAGTCAGCGCGAACGAAGACGGTTGTTGAGATTACGTAGCTCGGGCGACAGCATCTAAACTAGTTGATCACATCCCCACCGACCCCGCGTCGGTGGAGAAATGATTTGAGAGCTACCCGATTCGCGTAGCATTTGAGTCACCATTCCACCGACACGGGGTCGGTGGGGGATTAGTTCAATGGATTGCGGCGTCGGTGGGGCATCGCCATTCAGATTCTCAAATCAACACGCCCGCGACGCAAGCCGTCATGAAGGCCGCGAGCGTACCACCCAGCATGGCCCGTAGCCCGAGCCGGGCGAGATCGGAGCGACGTTCGGGAGCAATCCCGCCGATGCCACCTAGTTGAATGCCGATGCTGCCGAAATTGGCAAAACCACACAATGCGTACGTCAACAGTTGCACGGTTCGGTCGCTCAAATGGACCGTTGATTCCGGTTTGATCCATTCGCCCAATTGTTGATAGGCGACGAATTCCGTCGCGGCCATTTTCAACCCCAATAGTTGAGCCGCATGGAAACAGTCGTTTGACTCGATTCCCATCAACCAAGCGAATGGCCAGAACACGTAGCCAAGTATCAACGCCAGCGACCATTCGTTGGCGCCCGTGAAACCGAACTTGACCCCAATCCAACCCAGGCAGGCATTGGCGAGCGCAATCAGAGCCAGAAACGCGATCAACATCGCCGCGACGTTCAGTGCGAGTAACAATCCCTGGGCGGCTCCGTTCGCCGCGGCGTCGACGACATTGACGCCTGTCTTGTCAACGTGGATTTGCACGTTGCCCATCGTCTTGGGTTCTTCTGTTTCCGGCAGCATCACTTTGGCCAACAACAGTGCCGCCGGTGCCGAGATCACCGAAGCCGTCATCAAGTGCCCGGCGTCGATTCCCATTCCAACAAACGCAGCCAAGACACCACCGGCAATCGTCGCAAAACCACCGACCATAACGGCCATCAATTCCGATTGCGTCATACTGCCCACGTAGGGACGAATCACAAGCGGTGCTTCGGTTTGTCCGACAAAAATATTCGCGGCTGCCGAGAGACTCTCGGCACCGGACGTTCGAAATGTCCACTGCATCAGTACAGCAAACACCTGCACGACTCGCTGCACGATTCCCAGATGGTACAGAATTGCCATCAGCGACGAGAAAAAAATGATCGTCGGCAGAACTTTGAATGCGAAATAGAATTCATGGAATTTAGGTCCGAACACCATTTCGGCTCCGGCATCGACAGAATTCAGAATTTGGGTGAAGAATGCGCCAGCTTCAACAAACAACCGTTTTCCCGGAGTCGTCTTGAGAATCAGCGCGGCCAAGCCAAATTGCAGCAGGACGCCGCCGATCACAATCCGCAGACTGACCTTGCTCTTGTGGGAACTCAGCAACCATGCGAACCCAATCATCGCGAAGAGACCAAACAGGCTGATGAATCGTTCCATTGGCGGCTCCGACAGGTGGCTTTGCATGGCAACTGTTTGCATGAGGTTACCAGAAACCGGTTTGCACGAAAGCCGTACGAAACTTTTCGATCGGTTGTGCGTTGCAGAAACCCGTCGATCCGCGTGCTAATCTGTAGAATTCAACGGCAATCAACCTGCGTCCCAACCGGGTTTTGCCGATGGAACTCGTGGACGTTGCAGACTCGAACGCGCGAGGCCAATTGAGACACGGCAAAAAGGGTGAAAGCGAAACGACCCGTGAAAACGGCTGGGCAATAAAAAATTCCCTCAGACCAGCTTTTGACCTGAGGGAATTACGAATTACATCGTTGTCATCGAATCAGCAAAACTATTTGCCTTCTTTGGCATCGCCTTCCTTAGCGTCACCTTCTTTGGCGTCGCCTTCTTTAGCGTCGCCTTCCTTAGCGTCACCTTCTTTGGCGTCGCCTTCTTTAGCGTCGCCTTCCTTAGCGTCGCCTTCTTTGGCGTCGCCTTCTTTGGCATCGGTGCCCTTGTCGTCGGTGCCCTTGTCGTCGGTGCCCTTGTCGTCGGTGCCCTTGTCGTCGGTGCCCTTGTCGTCGGTGCCCTTGTCGTCGGTGCCCTTGTCGTCGGTGCCCTTGTCGTCGCCATTAGTTGACGTGTTGTTCGTCGACGTGTCAAGTTCACCGTCGGCATCATCGCTACCACCGCAGCCGGTGATATAGGCAGTCATCAACAGCATCATCAAACATGTGATCAGTTTCTTCATTGCAAGCTCCTCTAGTGCTTTCGTCAAATGAAATTCATGTCGTCCCCGCCCCAACATGGGGCTCACAGCAAACAAATTGTGGGGATCTCTTGCGAGAATTACAATGCCTTGGATGCGCATGCACCAGAGTTATTCCCTCATTTTTTGGATCGCGTCTCTTTTATTCAATTCCGAACGTGCCCGGATCAATTAGGCTCCAACGAATTAGGGAGCCAACAAATTGTGATCACAGACTTAATTTGCTGATTCGTGAATCAAATGCATTACGGTTGCCGTGAACAGATTCATGAATAATCTCGGTCAATTCAAACGGGGCCAGCTCGGCGAAATGCGATTCTTGATCACTCGATCTCGCTTTCCGATCTGAGTGAGTGGATTTTGAGCGGATCGCACTTCTTGGCAGGACAAAGTCTGCATTCTGATTCCATCAATCAATCGCATGCGATGCACGATTCGAATCGACGATTCGCAATGCGCGAGACCGGTTGATTCTTGGTGATGCAACAAGATCAGCATTAGTCCCACAATGGCAATGGGTTAGAGCTCTTCTACGTCCTCAAATGCCGCCTCTCAAATTTCTTCATTCTAGGACGTTCAACGCCACACATTTGTCAAAATGAGAAGACTGCGCAATTCAGGGTTGATTGTTGTTTCATCTCAACTTGATCATGGAACAAGCCAGCAATTATGCCATAACCGGTTTTTAACAAACATGTTATGGGATTTTCCTGTATTGCATGCTCGACCGTCAGCATCAAATCCACCGCGTATCGTCGAATTCTCCTCAACTCGTGCGGACGAATTATCCGAAAGATCAGAATAACTGCCATTTTCCGAGTAATCGTTACACCTTCACAGACCGCTACGATCGGGACAACCGATGAACGCGACACAACCGAGCATTTTTCGAGCTCTGTTCATTTCCGTGACCTTGATTGCGGCAACGGCCAATGCCCAACAGATGGTCCCCGATGACAGTGATCAAAACTCGAGTAATACGTCCGCATTACCAACGCGAGGCGACGACAATTCTCCCGGAGTCGTGCGTTTGCGCGCAAAGCAGAAGCCTCACGCGGCCCAGCAAATCCCATTGCCCGATCCAGCCGGTCCTCGGACGGCAAATGAGCCGAGTCCGCCGAATTCGGCATTCTACACGATCCCTGGGTTGCCGAATTCCGAATCTCAGCCTTGGATCGCTCCCGCCAACTTCCAACCGAACGGCGTTTCAGCGCAACCACCGTCGGTTCTCAATCGAAATGTCATCCCGCGAGGCGCGGTCACCACATCGGGCATGACCATCGTTCCTACCCGGCGGGCATCCAGTCCGGAACCCGTCTATGGATTGGAACAGCGATTTGGAGAAATCCTGGGAACCGAACGCCCTGAAACTGCCGCCAACGTGTTTTTACCGCTGCTTTACGACGGTAGCGACAGCGTCTTCTTCGCGGACGGCCGTGCGTACGTCACGACTTCCGGGCGAACCGGCGGCAGTATTGGTTTTGGCCTTAACTCGTACGACGAATTCCTGGACCGTATTTTTGGGATTTCAGGCTGGTGGGACTACGACGACGGCAACGCCCGCAGCTACCAACAGCTTGGCTTCAACATCAACAGCATCGGCCGCTGGTTCGAATGGTCACTGAATGGATATCTGCCCTATTCAACAGAGAGTTTCCAGCTCTCGGAAACCATCGACACGTCCAACCCACGTTTCATGGGGAATAACGTCATCTTTGACCGGTTCCAAGTCTTCGAAACCGCATTTCGCGGGTTCGAAGCGGAAGTCGGCGGACCGCTGCCGATACTGGGCCGTTACGGATGGTCGGGCTATATCGGCGCCTACTTTTGGTCTTCCAACGATGATCAAGATGCGGGCGGATTCAAAGCGCGGTTTACGGCCAACGTCAGTCAAGACCTGACAATGGGAATCGAAGTCTCGAACGACCGATTGTTTGGAACGAATGTCTTTCTCACGACGCGCTTGACCTATCCGGACTTTCGTGGTTGGCAATGGTTTCGTCCACGATCGGTCCGTGAACGTTTGATGTCCAGCGTTCATCGCCGCTATCGCGCGATTACCTATCAGCGAACCGTCGCTTCAACAACACCCGCCATCAACCCAGACGACGACCAACCATTCTTGATCGCATTCATCGATCCGTTGGCGGCAGGTTCAAACGAAGGGACATTCGAAAACCAATTCACGTCGCTGGCAAGTTTCAACGCTTTAACCGAGACCCTGCGTCGTGAATTCGACGTGATCATCGTCGGTCCCGGAACCGAGCCGTCAGCTCCCGTGACGGGACTTATCGGCGGCATCAGATTGTTTGACAATCAACGGCTGCTCAATCAGAACACAGCCGTGACGTTTGCCACGACTCTTGGAAACTTCACCGTCGGTGCTGTCAATCCAGGTTCCGCCGCGCCGATTCTTTCGAACACGACGGCCGGAGCAACCGGCGCCGTCGTCACGCTGCAGGGAAGCAACATCGTGGTTGATGGATTCGTCATCGACGGATCGACCGGTGCGGCCAACATTTTGACGAATGGAATCCTCGTTGCCGATGGGACAACGGCCGCGGACGTCACGATTCAGAACAATGCCATCCGAAACACACTCAACGGTGTATTGACCCTTCCCAACGGTGGCTTTAGCACGACCGTGGACAGCAGCTTTGGGGCGAATCTCGTTATTCAAAACAACACGTTTACCAACACCAGTAACACGATTGCCTCGTCCGGTATCAACATTACAACGACGGCTGGGTTTAACATCAGTAATAACTCGTCAATTTCGGGTTTCCGTGATGCCGTTGTTATCCGGAATACGGGACCCGGCACGGGTATCTTTTCGGGAAATACGCTGGTTGGCTCTTTGGACATTTCGACCGGAAACCCCGGCTCGAACCGTGGCTTATTCCTGACACACACCTCAACTGGGACGTTGGATTTGTTGGTGAGCAGCAACACGGCCACCGACTTCCGGGGAACGACAATCCCGCTGTTTAACGAAGATGCTAACAACAACGGCATCCTCGATCCGGCGCCTGGCAATGAAGATCTCAATGGAAACGGAATTCTCGACATTCCGGCTGGTTTCGTCATTACCGCCGACGGCGCGACGATCAATGCGAACGATCTGGCCAACACGACACAACAACTCGGCATCATCAACAATACGGCCACGGCCAATGGCACCGGACTGTCGTTGAACGCGATTAATGGCGGCGTGCTGAATGCCGCCATCGAGGGGAACTTCTTTAACAACAACGTTGACATCTTCACGGGCTTTAACGCCAAAGCCAGCGGTGACGGATCGGTCATCAACATCGGCTCATTCAATAGCAACCAAGTCGTGGGTAATACTGGCAACGGCATTTTTCTAGCGGCACTCAACGGTGCAATGTTGCTGATGGACGCCACCGAAGACTTGGATGCCGACGGCATTCTGGATCCAAGCGAAGACACGAACGGCAATGGGCTTCTGGACGCCGGCGAAGACTTGAACGGAAACGGAAGGCTGGATGCTTCCGAAGACATCAACGGCAACGGCGTGCTTGATCTTGGGTTCGTCAATAACGTGGTCGGAGGTAACGGTACGTCAACCGACGCGAATGCAACACTAAACGGCATCTCCGTTTTGGCGGCGGGGATTGGGACTGTCTCGGGCGCGCCAAGTCTCGCCCGAATTCAAATCGGTGCCGGAGCCCTTGGCCAAGCCAACACCATCACCAACAACGGTACGGGAACCGGAACCGTGGGCGGCCGCGGATTGGTTTTCCAAGCCCAGAGCGGAGCGACTCTGACCGCCACTGTCATCAATGCCACGGTGACCAACAATGGTCTTGACGGCGTGCTTGTCACGTCCGATGGCACGAATACCACGGTCAATTTGGCGATCGGCCAACGTGACGATTTGTCGAATCCGTTTGTTCCGCTCACCCGCGGTGTCAACCTGACGAATAACGGCCTCTTGTCTGACACCGCTAACTTTACAGGCGTTCCAGGAAACGCGATCACGATTCAAACGTCGAACAATGGTGCGGTACGCGGCTCGATCGTGAATAGCGACCTGAGCGATGTCGCTTCCGCCGATTTCGTCTTCGATCGCGGAGACAGCATTCGCATCGAAAGCAACACGGGAACGGTTGACTTCTCGACTGAGGATGCTAATGGAAATGCCCTGCTTGATGCGGGTGAGGACAGAAACGGCAACGGCATTCTTGACCTCGGTATTGTCGACAATCAACTTGTGCGGTCGACAACGACCGGTGGCGACAATGGTATTTTTATCGACGCGACGGACGCGGCGATCTCCGCAACGATCCGAGGCAACGTGATCAGCGCGGGCAACCTTGCTGGCGTCGCCAACGGTGCCGGCATCAGGGTCGAGTCTGACGGAACGGGTTCGCCCTCAGTGAATTTGACGATAGGCGGCCGAGGAATAAACGATGGGAATATCGTTGATGACAATACCAACGTTGGCATCGGACTTATGCTTGCAGGCAATACGACATCTACGCTTAGCATCATTGGCAACCAAGTCACGAGTACTGTTGCATTCGGCACGACCTTTGGCGGTGGTGGTGTCGAGATTCTGCTCAGCGACAACGCTCAACTGCTTGCCGGCTCGGAAATCGACGCCAACTTCATCGGTGTCGATGCGGCTGGTACTCCGGGCGCCAATTTCTTCGGTTCGGGAATCACAGTAACAGCGACCGATGCCGCAAACGTCAACCTGTTGATCGGCAACGAATTAAACGGAAATAATGACGATGGCAACGTCATTTCCAACCAGGCGAGCGGTGCGGCGATCACCGTGACACGTAACAACTCGGCGATGATCCAAGATGTCCGGATTATCGATAACTTATTGACGAACAACCAATCGGGTATCGACCTGAACTCGAACGGTACGATGAATGCAACTCCCGACGATTTCACGGTCAACTTCAACAACATTTCCATGAACAACGGGCTGATTGCATTGAATCAGGGATTCGGCCTGTCGGCAAGTTTGAGTGTTGATGCGACGATGGATTTGGATGTGGCTACGAACATCATCGACAACAACACGGGAGATGGCATTGAATTGACTGAGGTCGCGGCGGCCGCCAGTCTACGACGAATCGGGGGCAATTGGACTGCGAACACCATTACGAATAACGGTGGGGCCGGAATTGAGATTTCGGCCGCGGCCGA
>CAUZVF010000198.1:0-7763 GCA_963582955.1 Planctomycetota bacterium | reverse complement strand
TGACCTTGACCATCAGATTGAAGCATTTGACGTCAACGTTTATTCCCGAGCATTCGACGGTCATGAGTTGACCTTCCGAGTTGATTTATCGTGCGTTTGCCAAAACGACGTATTTCGCTGTAGTCGACGGATGCTGGGACGCCAAGGACGAAGCTTCGGTCAGTGCCCGTGTTCCCTACAGTTGTCGAACCTGCGATGTGTAACGCGACGTTGCTAAGGAACGGGCACGAAATTAAACCGGCATTCTGATTCCATCATTTCCGCGCAGGCGGGAACGCAGTTTGTGGCCGGATACGCGAATTGCTGGATTCCCGCTTGCGCGGGAATGACGCCCCTGTGACTCGTCGCAAGCATGCATACCTGTTTTATTTCGGATCCGTTCCTAAGTGGGCGTTGCCGAATGTATTGTCGAATTTGATTACCGAGTCAACGACGGTCGAGACTGGATTGGCGAGCTAAATGGTTCTACATTGTTGATCGACAATTTCGATGCCGACCAGGTGGACGGTGCCACGGTCGATTTCCATGATGGAAATTCTGGTTGATGCCAGCCTAACAAATGCAGCAAACAATTTTGGAAGCCAAGCTCAAACATGCCCACAAATCTCTTACTCTTGCCGGTCGTGTTGGTTGTTCTTTCAATCGGTCAGCAGACTGTGAAACATGACCGATTCGTCGATCGCGTGGTTTCGTTCGAACCGGGATTGGGCGCCGGTTTCGGCAAAGAAAAATTGCCCAAGATCGTTCTCGGCCCACCGCGCGGTGGTGGCAAGCTGAAACCATCGTCACACGTGTTGTCACTCGGTAACGGTGGGCGCATCACGCTCGAATTCGTGGACAACGAGGTCATTGACGGCGACGGACCGGATCTCCTGGTTTTTGAGAATCCGTTCCTGCGTGCGCCGGGAAACGATCCGAATGAGGGGTTCTTCGAGCTGGCGAAAGTCGAACTGAGTGAGGACGGCGCTGTCTGGCATGAAATTCCGTATGACACGGGAAGCCGAAAAGGCTGTGCCGGACATCATCCCGTGCTGGCGAACTCGAAAGAAAACAAGATCAACCCGGCCGATCCGAAAAAGGCCGGCGGCGATCCGTTCGATCTGAAATCCGTGGGACTGAAGCGCGTGCGATTCATCCGCATCACGGATCTGACAAACGGTGCCGGAAACAAAGGTACGACCGGATTTGACCTCGATGCGGTTGTTGCTATTCACTCGAAGCCACGCAAGGCGAAATAGCAAATAGCTTCAGTTTTCAGCCCGACCGCGAGATGCGACACGACCGATGAGGGCTGCAATGCGCAATCACTCGAAGTCGACTTCGCGGACTCGCTTCTTGTCCCGGATCGTTTCGACTTGAGCCCGCAATTGTTCACGGAAGTTCTCGGCGTCGGGGATCGCTTCAACAAGAAACTCAGGAGTTGATTTGTCGGAAGTCACCAACAGCACGTTTCCCAACGACAACAAACGAAGAATGAACGGCTGCACCAGTGTCATGTCCTTGACGCGATACAATTCGATCTCGTCGATGTGTTTTGTGAGAACTCCGTGAGTGATTTTGAGCCGCTGGTTTGTCAGTTCATATTTGATGCACTTGACGTGCAGCCATTTCCACACCGCGTACGGGATTGGCACAATCAACAGGCACAAAAGGAAGAATTTGAAATTGACCCATTGCGACGGCCCGCCGGTCCAGATGGATTGTTCTTCTGAGGACATGCGTTTCTCGTTCGGTTGTTGGAGTTGCGGATCACATTTCGCCGTCAGACCGGTTCGACCACCACGGCAACCCGACACCGCCGTCGACCGTCATCGTTCCGCCCGTCATATAGCCGGCATCATCGCTGTGCAAGTAAACGACCGCTTTGCCAATTTCGTCGGGACGTCCCATCCTTCCGAATGGCAACTTTGCTGCTCCGACTTCAATTTGCTGTTCCGTGAAAAACTTTCGTTCACCGGGAGTATCGATCCAACCAGGATGGACAATGTTGACGCGGATTCGGTGCGGAGCCAACTCGATCGCCGCCGTCCGCGACATGTGGTCGATCGCCGCCTTCGACATGTTGTACGCCATCGATGTTGGAATCGCCATGACGGCATGCGGAGAACTGATGACGACAATCGATCCGCCGTTGCCTTGTTCGATCATTTGCAGTGCCGAAGCCCGGACTCCGTGAAAGGCGCCCCACATTGATACGTCGATGGTACGGCGGAAGTCGTCCATGTCAGCTTCGACCATCAATTCTCGGTCGCTGTACGCTGCGTTCGAGACAAATAGGTTCAGACTGCCGAATTCTTCGACAGTCTTGGAAACAATGCCCTCGACCGCCGTCTGATCTGAAACATCGGCTTGGACCAACAACGCATTGCGGCCGAGTTTTTCAATTTCGTCGGCGACTTCCCGTGCTTCATCGGCGTGAGAACGATAGTTGATGGCAATGTTCGCGCCGGCCTTCGCCATTTCGATCGCGCAGCCGCGGCCGATGCCACGCGACGCGCCTGTGACCAGCGCATTCTTTCCTTCAAGCTTCATCGATATCTCCGCAGTTCGGACGGGGCATTGACCATGATTCTGCCCCAATGATTCTGTCAAATTCACTCGGTCGAAACGATTGGCAGAATCATGTTGGCAGAATTATCTCAAAAAGACAGGGCCGCGCACGCTGGGCGAGTTTTATCTTGTCGGTTCGTCGGACTCACAGTTCCAAAACCGTTGAATTAGCGTTTGATGTAGGCTGGATTCGCAAGAATTCAGGGAATCCTGGGCGGTTTGGATGCCGAATTCTTGCGAATCCGGCTACGGCATTTCGCGTCGTTAAACGGTATTGCTTCTTTGCACCGATAGCCCGGATTATTCACGAAACAACGCAAATATGATGCAAAGCTTGTGGTCAAAAGGGGTTGCGACTATCTTACCCAAAACACCGCGCAAAATCGGAGTTGATCGTAACCCGAAGCGTCAGCGAGGAAACATGTTGAATTCCTCGCTGACGCTTCGGGTTACGAATAATTCGGGATAGAAATTATGGCGATCAGAGCAACCAACCAACGGTTGCGCAATGAAAAAGCCGGTCGAGAGGGGAATCGACCGGCTGGTGAAGCACCGGCGTGGCTCAAGCCGAAAAACTTTGGCCGCAGCCGCAACTTTTCGTGGCATTAGGATTGTCGAATGTAAATCCGCGACGTTCCAAGCCATCGTAAAAGTCGACCGTTGTTCCATCAAGGAACAACGCACTCTTCTTGTCGACCGCGACTTTGATACCGTGTTGCTCGGAAATCAGATCCTGCGCTTCGTCGGACTTATCGTCGAAACCGAGACTGTATTGAAAGCCACTGCATCCGCCGCCGTCGACGCCAATTCGCAGAACGGTATCTTCGGACATGCTCTGCTCGGTGATAACGCGTTTCATTTCATTCGCGGCTTTTTCCGAAATCGTGACGGACATTGGATTGAGTCTCCCAATTCAAATTTTGCACATGCAACTCGTTGTTCACGAGCGACTTTTCTAAATTATAGCACGATGGTGCATCGATCACGAGCCAAAATCAGCCCGATGTTCGTCCAAATCGGCCTTACTGTGTTGTAGCAAACCGGTTTACGTCACCGCAAGGGTTGTCAGCGCACCCCGCAGACGGTCTTTTCTGTCGAACCCACGGCAACCTTGCTAACTCTAATTATCGGTGCCATCCCGTGAAAATTTGAGTTACGATGGCGATTGTATCCATACAATTGCGATTAAGGGCAGGCTTCATGCGTTTTACGAAGATGCACGGTCTCGGAAATGATTACGTCTATGTGAATTGTTTCGACGAATCGTTGCCGGCGGATATTCCTCAACTCTCTCGCGCGGTCAGTAATCGGCACACGGGAATCGGGGCTGACGGGTTAATCCTGATCGGCCCGTCCGAGATCGGCGATGCACGCATGCAAATGTTCAACGCCGACGGCAGCCGCGGGGAAATGTGCGGCAACGGAATCCGATGTGTTGGCAAATACGTCTACGATCACGGCATTGCCAAGAAGGAAGAATTGAACATCGAAACCGACATCGGTGTGTTGACGATGCAACTGAGTCGTATCAACGGAAGAATCGATCAGGTTCGCGTCAATATGGGGAAACCAATCCTGACGAGTGCTGACATTCCAACCACTCTGGCCGGTGATCCGCCCGTGATGGCGGAATTGGAACTTGCCGACCGCAAGTTATCGGTGACCTGCGTCTCGATGGGTAACCCTCACTGCGTCACTTTCGTTGATCAAGCCACCGACGAGTTGGTATTGGAGGTCGGCCCGCAAGTCGAATGCCATGCGGCATTTCCAAATCGCGTCAACGTTGAGTTTATCCAAGTTTTGTCGCCTACCGAGTTTAATATGCGAGTCTGGGAACGTGGTTCGGGAGAGACGCAGGCTTGCGGAACGGGCGCGTGTGCTTCAGCAGTTGCCGGCGTGCTGGCGGGCATGACGGAACGTACGGTGTTGGCTCATTTGCTTGGTGGCGATTTGCACTTGGAATGGGCCGAATCCAACGAAGTCTTCATGACGGGTCCGGCGGTCGAAGTCTTTTCCGGAGAATGGCCGGACGGCAGTTGATCATGCAGAATCGCTATTGCTGTCGAGATCGAAAGTCGATATGAATCCGCCTCTCTCCAATCCCTCCGCGAATCAAATCACCTTTCCACACGGCAGTGACTATCCATTGGGACGAAAGAGCCGAGTGGCTCTTGTTGCGTGGATGTTGTTTCTGCTGTCCGGTTTTTCCTTGGCGCGATCGCTGAAGCCCGATCCTCGCGGCTTTGGCACACATCAGCGGCTTGGTTTGCCGGCATGTTCATTTCGAATGATGTTTACGATCCCCTGCCCAAGCTGTGGCATGACAACCAGTTTCGCGCATTTCACACGTGGACAATTTCGCGAGTCGGCTGGGGCCAATTTCGCGGGACTGCTATTGGCAATTGTGTGTGCCATTCAGATTCCGTGGTGTGTGGCCAGTGCGTGGCGTGGCCGCTTGTGGAAGGTCTCGCAACCGAATGTCGTGGCGATGTGGCTGCTGATCAGCTTTTGCGTCATCAGTGCGGCGCTGTGGATATTTCGCTTGATTGCGGCATGAAACGACGGACAGGAAACGGCTGACAATTTGGATGGAACCATGATTCAACGATACCGCGTCAGACCAGCACGGAAGCCATTGCTGACGATCGCCGTCGCCTTAGTGATGGCAATCGGCAACTCGGGTTGCTCGTTATTCGTGATGGCCGGCAAGATGTTGATGGGCGACCCGATGGTGCCGTCCGAGTTTCGCCAAAAAACCGGCGTCAATCTGCAAAAGGATCAAAAGCGGCTTCTGATCGTCTGTAGCTCACCGGAATGGGCGAAACGCGAGATGCCCGCTATCGATTATGATTTGGCCGACGGAATCCTCAAACGGCTGAAGCGACGCGGCATCTTGGTGGTCGAATCGCACAAAGTGGCGCGGTGGTTTGATGACAACGGCGGCGCGTTTGACGATCCGTCGCAACTGGCTCGCGAATTCGATACCGATTTCATCGCCCACATCGATCTGCATTATCTCAGTTTTCAAGAGGAAAACAGCCCAACCATGCACCGTGGCAAGGCTCACGGCGACATGTTTGTGTACGCAGTCGTAAAGATTGACGGCCAGAAACACGCCCAACAGGTTTTCGTCGGTGAATTCTCGGTTGAGTACCCGCGCTACAATCCCATTCCCATCGAACAGGTTGCCCCCAAGGTATTCCGTAAACAATTCCTCGACCAGTTGATTAGTGAACTGTCACGAGTGTTTCATGATTACAGCATGAGCGAGACAATTTAGTAGTTTGTCAATTGTGAGATTTAGGCTTTTGATCGTTTGACGGCAAGCCGAAGGCGACAGCGGACTGGTAAAGTCGTCGCCTGCGGCTGGCCGTTAAACGACCGGAAATGAACACCAATCCAAGACTTCGGGCCGCCAACAACCCCCAATTTCCCGAAGTCTTGCGACTTCGGCGACAAGTGAAACAACGGATGGAAAAAGCGATGGATCGCAAAACGAATTATCAAGCGGATCAACGGATGACCCGACGGTTCAATCGGAACTGTCTTAGGTGCATCAGTTTTCTGATGTTAGTGCCGTTCATATCGGGTTGTAATTATTTGATCTTTTTTGGCTACCTGCTGGGCGGCCCGCCGTCGATTGAACCTGATTTTGACGCAAACACCGGTAAATCGATGACGGCCAAGGATGTCACCGTTGCGGTCGTTTGCTATGCGCCGGACGAAGTCAAATGGGTTTTTCACGACATCGATCACGAAATCGCCAAATATACGACCTTTCGTCTGCACCAATGGAAAATCAAGGTTGTCAATCCAGACCGTGTTCGTAAGTGGCTGGATGAAAACGGCGAATGGGATGAAGTCACTGAAGTCGGACGGGCGCTCGATGTGACGTACGTGATTTACATCGATATCCAACGATTTACACTGTACGAAGAAAACAGCGGCACACTATTCCGCGGCCGATCGGAAGGAATGGTCAGCGTGTTCGAAATGGACGAAACGGGCGGCGGCGAGATGATCTACAGCAAGGACATCATGTCGGTCTATCCGCTGCAGGTTCCGCGTGACACGAGTGAAACGACGTACTCGAAATTCAAACGCCAGTACTTGTCGCGTCTCAGTGACGAAATTGGGCGGATATTTTACGAATACTACGCGGGCGACGACATTCCAAATGCCACGTAACGCGGAAGCGTGAGCCTTTGGTCCGTGTCCGGTCGAGGTCGAACTGCAACACAACACACGGCCCAGCGGCCCATGTTTCCGCAGGTTGCAGCGAAGAGCGCGACTCGACGGATGCCGTCATCGCGCAATCTCATGAATCTCGAAAAGCACACGCATGAAGATTATCGACGTCAAAACGATCGTCACATGTCCGGGACGGAACTTCGTAGTACTCAAGATCGTCACCGACGACGGACTGCACGGATGCGGCGACGCAACGTTGAACGGTCGTGAATTAGCTGTCGCCAAAGCTCTGGAAGAACACATCACACCACTGCTGATTGGCCGTGATGCCGACCGGATCGAGGACATCTGGCAATACCTGTTCCGCGGGACGTATTGGCGTGGCGGCCCCGTTTTGAATTCGGCGCTGGCGGCCGTTGACATCGCGTTGTGGGATTTGAAAGGCAAACGCGCCGGGTTGCCCGTCTACTCGTTGCTCGGTGGCAAGACTCGCGACGGAGCGTTGTGTTACACACACGCATTTGGCGAAACGTTCGACGAAGTCACAGCGGCGGCGCAATCATTTATCGACCGCGGCTTCAAAGTCGTACGTTGCCAATCGGCGATTCCCGGGACCAAAGGAACCTATGGCACCGGCCGCGGCAGCAATCCACGCGGCGAAACGTTGCCCTTCGAAGAGATCTGGGAGCCAACACCGTACTTGCGGACTGTGCCACGCTTGTTCGAGCATCTCCGGAACACACTCGGCGACGAGATCGAATTATTCCACGATGTCCACGAGCGATTGACGCCGATCCAAGCTGCCCGGCTGGCGAAAGAACTCGAACCTTTCCACCTCTTTTTCCTGGAAGATCCGTTGCGGCCGGAACACAAAGAAAGTTTCCGGCTGATCCGTCAGCATTCAACGACGCCGCTGGCAATGGGTGAGTTATTCACGGACAAATGGGAATGCCTGCCGTTGATTTCCGAGCAATTGATCGATTTTATCCGTTGCGATTTGGCTCACGTCGGCGGAATCACGG
>CAUZVF010000197.1:0-7773 GCA_963582955.1 Planctomycetota bacterium | reverse complement strand
GCCAGTCATCCGTAGCGCCGTCTTTGATACGCGGCTTGGCCAGATGGTCAATCACCATCGGCAGTTCGGTGAGTTCATGAGCCAGCGTTGCGACATGCCGAAGGTGCTTGACGTAAAACAGCAGATCAAACGGAACGCCATGCTTCTCCAACACCTTCAGGCCGCGCATCACTTCGGGGCGAACGATGAAGTCATCGTCCGGCTCATCCTGCGTCACGTGGCGAATGCCCACAAACTTTGGATGGTCCTTGAACTCCAGCAATTGCTCTTCACACTGCTCACTGGCCAGATCGACCCAGCCCACGACCCCGGCAATGAAGTCATGTTCCATCGCTAAGCCGAGCACCCAGCGATTTTCCTCCACGTTGTGCTGTGTTTGCACAACGATGGTTCTCTCCACCCCGACCTGTTGGATGTTTGCGGCGAGATGCTCCGGCAGATAGTCGCGATTGATGGGAGCGTGTTCCGGTGCATCGAGCCAACGGTAATCGAACGGTTTGCTGAGCTGCCAGAAGTGTTGGTGCGAGTCGATAATCATGCTCACTTCTCCGGTGTCTTCGCCGCGACGAGGAAGAATTTGACGGCATCGAGACCGAAATCCAGTGTCAGCGACGCGACCGCGTCGGAATCCCAATCGATGATCTGGCCCTGAAGACGAGTCGCCAATGCGCCGCATCTGGCGAATTCAGTCCATGCGAACGCCGATGGTCAACAACACATTTGCGAATCGCTGCTGGTCTGCTGTTTGGATTGTCAGAACGTGATCGGCGGTAGCGACCTCTTCATAAAATGACCATTTCTCGATCGGCTCAAGCTTAACCCCCAAGCCGGCCGTTCTGATGGTCTCACGATAGTCAGCCCAGACCGGCGGATCTTCGGACAATGCGTACTGCCCCTCGGTTTCGTACATCATTGTGTTGACGGCTTCTGCAGGTATCGCCGAAACCAAGGCTTGCAGCACCTGGTTACAGGTGACAACGCCCGGCATTAAATTGAGATGCACCAACTCGGCGTTCGGACCGATCTTTGACGACGCAGGATAATTGCCGTCGGCAATCAGCACTTTGGAATGATGACCGGCACCACCGAGTACCTTGAGAATGGTCGGATGAATCAGTTGCTGTTTGAGCATGGCCTCTTTCTTACATTCCGGCCGCCAGGGCCTCTAAGTGTCGGCTGAAGTGATCGGCGAGGACTTCCGTGTAGGTGTCAGGATGAGACTCCAGTACCGATCGCACCGCCGGGCCAAGCTCTGGATCGGTCAGTGTCGAGCCAAATGTGCAGTGCAGAATTTGTCGGCCGGGCTCTGTGAAGCCGACTCCCTGCGGCACGTCTGCCCAGCATTCGAGGTAAACCTGCTCGATCCGTTTTGCATCGAGGCCCTCGTCGATCGGTACGGATTCGTTGGTCGCCGACACGTGATAGGTCGCCCGATCGACGTCGTATCGCTCGCGGCCGAATTGAATGATTCGGCGGAAGAGAGCTTCGTCGTGTCGCGCGACAACTCGCAGCGCTTCGAGGTAACTCGTGCCCGCCGTTTTGACGTGAAATCGTCCCTTTGTTGCACGGGCCAAAGCCGCGTACATCGACAGCTTATCGGAGCCGGAGTGCAGACTCAGCTTGTACGGCCCAAGAAGTTCCGCGATCGCGGCGTGATCGTTCAGCGACGCTTCAAGAGCCGTGACATCGCCCTTGTAATCAACGCCCTTTTCCAACTCTCCAATAAACCGGGGAGCAAGGCTGACCAGCTTCATGCCACGCTTAAGGCACTGGTCGGCGATGATGTAATGCTCGGCGAGCGTCGTCGGCTGTTCCGTTTCATCGACGGATAGTTCGATTTCGTAGTCAAGCCCCTTTGCTTCGTGGACGTTGCGAATATGATCGCCCAAACTGAGAGCACGACTGATGGCCGGGCCGTATTTCACCGCAGCCCGCATGCAGGCTTCCTCGGTCAATTCAATCTTCGCTTCGGTGGGAAGATCGACGCGCTGACCGAGATAGCTGTTATACCACTGCGCCGTCTCACGAGCCCCGTCGAACTTCTCACGCAACGTCGCTTCGTCGTAGTCGTCGGCCCTTTGGTCGACATCGTCTGAGGGGTCGATCGTAAAGAATGTAAAACCGACGGCCGCGGTGACGTCGATATCATCCGGCGTTTTCAGATGATCGGCATCCGCCCCGATGGGCCCGTCCCAACCGGCGTCCTTTGCTCCATTCAGAGCATCGTCCATAACCTGCCGAGCCGTCCGTTGCGTTCGGGTCATCTCGCGAATCGACTGCTGAGGAAAGATCGGCTCGATGCCATTGGCCGATCGCTTCATGGCGGCGACATGACCGGGAGTCGCCAGTCCAATGCGATCACCAAATCCAAAACTCGGAGCAACACCGAGAGTCACACACTTTTGTTGTTCACTCATGATCCTCTGGCTTTCTAATTCCTGAAGTATTTTTTGAATGTCTTGATGGTTTCGACGGCCGCAGTATCTGAATCCGGAATCGGAAACGCTTCGGCAGACGCATAGCCGTCGTAATTTGTTTCGATGAGGGCTTCCGCGATAGGACCGAAGTCCATGTGTCCCAGCCCAGCTGCCTGTCGATTAGAGTCCACAAAGTGGACATGTCCGATGTACCCCTCGCCGGCACGAATCGCCGCGGCCAAGTCAGCCTCTTCAATGTTCATGTGGAACAGATCGGCGAGAAGTTTTACGTTGTCCGTCGATAGCGTTTTCAGAAACGCGACGCCGTCAGTCATCGTCTTGATGAGGTTGGTCTCGTAACGGTTGAGTGGTTCATAGATCAGAGGCACGCCGTGCTTCTCGGCGTACGGGCCAAGTTCGTTGAGTGCATTCCGCAGTAGGTCCAAGGCACCTTCGAGATCGATGTCGCCGCCCCATTTCCCCTGCATCGAGCCAATGATCGCCGGGGCTCCAAACGGTCCACCGAAGTCGATTATCTGGCGAATGAAGTCTTTGGCAGCATCACGTTTCTCAGGATTCGGATCCGTGAGACACAGACCATGTTTGACCATGCCCGCCCCGGTTCCGACCGCGGCGACCTTGAGGTTGTGTTGCTCCAGCAGGCCCCTCAGTTCGTCGCAATCAACGGCGTCCGAAGAGGGAGCGAAGATCTCAATCGCGTCGTAGCCGAGCTCCGCTGAACGGGCACATGCGGCCGGGATACCGTCCCAGAAGACAAACGGCCCACCACGGGCCTCTTCGACCAGACTGACTGTGATTGCTGACTTGATCATGGCTGCTTTCCGTCGTTGAATTTCAGGAACTGAGTTTCATGAGTTTGAATCTGACGCTAAACGACTTCGATGACGGCTTTGATGACGCCCGATTCTGGTCGAGTGAATGACTCGAATTCACCGATCACGTCGTCGAAGGACGTCCGATGCGTGATCCACGGCGCGGTGTTGATCGTGCCGTCTTCGATCAGGCTGATGATGCGGGCAAAGTCGGCCGGCAATGCGTTGCGCGAACCTTTGATCGTCATCTCTGGTTTGTGTAACGCTGGATGCGGGAAAGTCACTTCGGCGGTTGAAATACCGACGTAAACCAATGAGCCAGTATGCGCGACGTAATTCAACGCATTCGACATTGAGCCGATGTGGCCCGTCGCGTCGGTGACAACGGCATACCTGTCTCCATCGGTGAAGTCGCGGATCTGATCGACTTCGCTGCCATCACCCTTGAATTGGATTGTGTGCGAAATGCCGTAGTTTTTGCGGCAGAACTCAAGCCGGGATCCGACCATGTCCATCACCGTGATCGTTGCGCCAGTCAGCCGTGTGAACTCCAGTGTTGCCAACCCGATCGGGCCTGCTCCAATGATGAGCACGTGGTCACCCTCCTGCGGAGCACCACGATCGCAGGCATGGCAGCCGATACCGAGCGTTTCGACCAGGGCCAGTTGCTCAAACGAGAGCTCTGCCGATGCATGCAGTTTGTCGGCACGGATGAGGAATCGTTCACATAATCCACCATCGATCATCACGCCGATCACTTTCAGCGATTCGCAGCAGTTGCAATTGCCTTTGCGGCACGGATAGCACTTCCCGCAATTCATGTACGGCTCGACGCTGCATCGGTCGCCGGCTTTGACATTCGTGACACCCTCGCCGACTTCGAGGACTTCAACACCAAGCTCGTGTCCTGGAATTCGCGGGTAACTGAAGAAGGGCATCTTACCGAGATAGCCGCTGTAGTCCGTCCCGCAGATTCCCATGCGATGAGTTCGCACGAGGACTTGACCGGAACCAGGCGCTTCTGGCTCAGCAATATCGACGTGCTGAAACTGTCGTGGTTCTTCGAGTCTGATCGCTCTCATCTCTCACATTTCCTTTTGCTGATGTCTCAAGATTCACAGACAGACTCGTCGTTGTTCTCCGGTCGGCCCTCGATGTAAAACCAGTTGTGGATCGGTTTCAAGATTTCGAGAACTTCACCGAGCAGCGTTTCGTCCATTGGTTCGTCCGCCCAGTCGATCCACTGCTTGACACGGTCTGGATTGGCTGAACCTGTGACGCACGTCGTGAAGTCCGGGTGAGCAAGCGAGAACTGTAAAGCCAACTGGGCAATATCAACGCCGCGACTCGCACAGTGATCTGCTGCCTGCTTTGCAACCCCGCGAACTTTTGGCGTCGCCTTATGCCATGCCGGCAGCGGGGCACTTGTCAGTAGTCGCGCCGAGAACGGCGCGGCATTCATCAGGCCGACGCCTTTTTCTTTGCAGATCGGCACGAGTTCGAGAGCCATGTCGTTCTGCAGCGTGTAGTGATTATACGTCAGCAGAACGTCGATGTCTGTGTTGGCCAGCACGTACTTGAACATCTTCATCGGATAACCACTGACACCAATGAATCGCACCTTGCCCTTCTCAACCTGCTTGCGGAGAGCGGGAATCGTCTCTTCGACAATCTGCGACATCTCGACGAACTCAAGATCGTGGCACAACACGATGTCGAGATGATCAACCTTCATTCGCTCCAGCGAGATATCAACACTTTCCTCAACACGTCGAGCGCTGAAATCAAAATGCTGACCCGAATATCGGCCGAGTTTGGTCCCGAGGTAGTAACGATCTCGTGGAATCGTCGGCAGCACCTGGCCGAGCAGGACTTCGCTCATCCCACGTCCGTAAAACGGGGACGTGTCAATGAAATTCATCCCGCCTTCGATGGCAACGCGAACGCTCCGCAATGCGTCATTCAAATCAACATTGCGGAATTCCGCGCCAAGTGAAGACGCACCGAAGGAGAGGGCCGTCAGATCGAGCCCCGTGTTTCCCAATGGTCGCGTCTTCATGTGTATCTCTTTGCAATGTCTGTCGCAGGGGACAATGACTGTGGCAAGGGATCGGTCTTGTCGATCGGCTCGATCTACCGTGATAGCAGAGCCTTCACAATTCAGATTGACGACAACTTCTGTCACATTTGCGTCAGGTGGAGTGGAATTGTCGATCCTCAGAACATGCGATTCTAGACGGTTTCTGAATCATGACAAGTTTGGCCATTTAAATGTCGAACATGCGCTCACTACTGGTGTCAGCTGTGGCAAATGCTCAGAAGTTTGCCTTGATCATCGAAAGCGTTTGGTAGCGGACTGTTGCTGAGCATCAGTCACTATGCCCATTTGAACGGCCGATGATCGCTGTACGATGGGGAGCGCGGTCTTGACAATCCGATTCCACAGTGGCTGACTGTGAGTGATTTCGACGGAATCATCCCCCGTTCGCGGGAACGCACGTGAGGTTTCTGGTGGCCAGAAACGCCACAGACCCGCCCCTGAGAACGCAATGTTGCCGCATTCGTTGGATTGATCAGGCGCGCCGACAGACATTGTGTCCGGGTCTTCGTGCCACGCCCAGTTCCGCGAAAGGCATGAGTTCTTCGGACGCGTGCGACGTCCGCTTTTAGGTTCGTTTGATCTGGCGCGCCGACGGGCATTCTGTCCGACTTGTTGGACCCTCCCCCGATTCCGCGAAAACGTATGGGATCCGCTGGCGCCTCTGGAGTCCGCGAATACGGTGGTTTTCCGGGAATGCAAATAAGCCGGCTTTACGCGGAGCCCGTGAGAACGATTTGAGGGCTGGAGAATGGATGAGAAAGAACAAGAACCATGACAAACAGTGAACTTCCACGAACCTTTTCGCAACGCAGGAACCTTTGATGGGTTTCGCGATCTTCCAAATCACACTGCTCGCATCTGAGCACTGACAATACTAATGGAAGCAATCGCAGCGGTTTCTGTTCTAAGTGGGCGGTCGCCCAGATGAGCTAATGCAAAACCGTTTTGACGAAACAGCTCTCGTTCATTTTCTGTCCAACCTCGCTCGGAACCAACGGCCAGCACAACCGATTGCTTTTGGCTGGAGGCCTCCCACAAGTCTGTTGTTGCTTCGTAGTTGTCCAAGCAAATTCTGTGGGCAGCCGAATTCGTTGATTCGATACAGTCGCTTATGCTGACTCCGAATTTGACAGTGGGGAAGCGGGTCGAAAACGCCTGCTCGATTCCCGCGCGAACGAGTCGTTCCCATTCATCGGTCGTCCACAACTTGGAGGAAGCATACGAAGGCTCCGCTCGCTGTGTAGCAGCAAAATAAATACTGCGAACGCCAAGGCTAGTGGCTTCCTGCAAAATTGTTCGGCTGGTCTGAGGCCTAGACAGCCCAATGATCAAATCGATTGGTAACAGAGCAGGTGGTTCTTCGCCCCAAGTGAAGTCAAAAACTACTTCATGTTCATTCAATGACCTAAGGATCGCTTTTCCACGAGGTCCGTTAACAAGGCCCACGTCGGTTGAATCACCAACCTCCCGGTGCAGCACGTTCAACATGTGTATTACTCGGCGGTCATCTCGACGAAACGGCGCATCAACTTCATGATTTTCGAACAGGATGATATTCATGATTAGGGTGCTGGAGCTCAAAGAAAAGATACGGGCAGCGGCGGCTGAATCCAAGGAAGCGTCTTATTGTTTGATGGGCCTCGGCTATCGTCGCTTGACACTTTTGGGCTCCGCCTTGCTGTTAATCTTCGCCTCGGCTTCGCGGAATAGAACTCCACCGCTGTGCGGCCAGTTGTTCGCTGCCATTTAACGGCGAGGAGGCCGTCCCTGAACAACGCAGAGAACTGTCCCACTGCCGTTGAAACAATCAATCTACGGGCGGTTGAATGACTTTCAAAATATCCGGTTGCCGGACTCGTCCGCAGGAGATCGTGCAGGTAGGTCTTCTTCCGGATTGGTCTTGGCGTGTGCCGGTTGCTGTAACGACATCGGCACAGCAACGTTGGTGCGACAAATGAAAAGCCCTTCCAGCGAATCGCTTGCACTGAACGGCTGTCATAGCCAGCAGTGCCTGACGATCAGAGGCAGCACAGATTTGCTGGGTCGTATTCTACCACATGCCAATCGCAGAGGAAGCGACAGGCGGCGGGGGCGAATTCGCGTGTGTTACAAAACGTTGGAATTACGAAACAACTGCTTCTGGACATGGTCGTTGCGCGAATCCGCATGCCATCCAGTGCCGTAAACTCGTCTCACCTTTCAAAGTCCCGAAAAACGGTGAATCGAACGATAAATGACACACGCCAAATGAGCCAATTCGCGGCCTGAATGCGTCACTTGCGGTCTCAAGAATGTCGGCAACAGCAGAGCTCCGTCGGACGCAAAATGTAAAAACTCGCGATTTCGCAAACGGCAGACAGCAAGCTTTATCACGCGATGTTCTAAGGCGACGAATACGTGCTTACTATTAACGAGTCATCGA
>CAUZVF010000196.1:0-7783 GCA_963582955.1 Planctomycetota bacterium | reverse complement strand
GGTCGCGGACACGGTTCGCCAACCGTCGTCGGAGATCAAGTATTCCTCGCAACAGCGGACGAGAAGCTGCAAATTCAATCCGTTCTGTGCCTGAATCGCAACAACGGAAAACAAATTTGGAAAACCGATATTCATAAAGGCGGCTTTCCCAAAAAGGGTAACAAGAAGGCGTCTCAGGCTTCTTCGTCAGTCGCTTGTGACGGACAGCGTTTATTCATCAACTTTGTGCACGACGGCGCGGCTTACACCACGGCACTCAGCCGTGGCGGCAAGCAATTGTGGCAGACAAAAATCACCGACTACGTAATCCATCAGGGATACGGTTCGTCCCCGGCGATTTACAAGTCGGTCGTCATCGTTTCGGCCGACAATAAAGGTGGTGGAGCAATCGCGGCCCTCGAGCGTTTGACCGGCGACGTAGTCTGGAAGAAAGAACGTCCGGCAACGCCGAACTACGCATCGCCGATCATCTTGAATGCTGCCGGCCGCGAGCAATTGGTCTTCACCGGTTGCAACCTTGTCTCCAGTTACGAACCGCTGACCGGCAAGAAACTCTGGGAGATTGAGGGTTCGACCACCGAATGCGTGACCTCGGTGGTGACCGACGGCGAGTTAGTCTTCACCAGCGGCGGTTATCCCAAAAACCACATGTCGGCCGTCCGCGCCGACGGTTCCGGCGAAATCGTTTGGGAGAATAAGACGCGTGTTTATGTGCCGTCGATGTTGGTCCACGACGGATTCCTCTACACCGTCCTCGATGCTGGAATTGTCATGTGTTGGAAATCCGACACGGGCCAAAAAGTTTGGGAAGGCCGCCTGGGCGGAAAATTCACCGCATCACCAATCCTCGTCGGGGATAACATCTTCACAACAAGCGAAAGCGGCAAGACGTTTATTTTCAAGGCAACTCCAAAGGCATTCACACTTGTCGGCGACAATCAATTGGGCGAAGAGGTTTACGCAACACCGACGATTTGTGGAAACCGAATCTACATGCGAGTCGCCGCGCAAACCAACGGCCGGCGGCAAGAGACGTTGTTCTGCCTGGGAAAAAGAAACTAGCCGGAGCTAAACGGAATGAGCGAACGAGTTTGTCGGATAGGCCTGATGGGAACGGCCACGATTGCCCGCAAGAATTGGCAGGCGATGCGAAACGCGCCGAATTGCACGTTGGTGGCTGTCGCCAGCCGTGACATCGAACGCAGCCGACGATACATCGCGGAATGCCAGAGTCAAATCCCATTCGCCGAACCACCGCGTGCGATCGGCAGTTACGCGGAAATGTTGGCGGCCGACGACATCGATGCCGTCTACATCCCGCTGCCGACCGGAGTTCGCAAACAATGGGTCATCCGCGCCGCCGAAGCGGGCAAACATGTCGTCTGTGAAAAACCATGCGGAGTTGACGCAACGGACGTCGAAGAAATTCTGGCAGCTTGCAATGCCAACAACGTTCAATTCATGGACGGCGTGATGTTCATGCACAGCGCGCGTCTGGACCGCATCCGTGAAGTTTTGGCCGACGGCGAAAGTGTTGGGCAAATCAAACGCATCACGTCGCAATTCAGTTTCCGTGCCCCAGACGACTGGATTCAAACGAACATTCGCACCAGCAGCGACCTAGAACCGGCCGGATGTCTGGGCGACTTGGGCTGGTACAACATCCGCTTCGTGCTGTGCATGATGAACGGCCAAATGCCCGAACGAGTCAGCGGCCGCATGCTGAGGGAAGCCGGCGGCGAAAACAGTCCCGCATCCGTCCCCGTCGAACTATCGGCCGAGATGTTTTTCGCCGACGGTGTCACGGCCAGCTTCTATTGCTCGTTCATCACCAACCACCAACAGTGGGCCAACATCAGCGGCACCAAAGGCAACCTGCACGTCCGCGATTTCGTCCTGCCCAATTTCGGAGCGGAATTGGAATTCGAAGTCTCACAGCCGTTTTTCGACATCAACGGCTGCGACTTCAACATGGAAGAGCACACAACTCGACACGCCGTGAACGAATTCGCCAACAGTGAACCTAACGCCCAAGAGTCGCTGCTGTACCGCAAGTTCGGCGAACTGGTTCTGTCCGGCACTCCCGACCCGTATTGGGGCGAGATTGCATTGAAGACGCAGAAGTTGGTCGACGCCACATTAGAATCGGCTCGCAAGAACGGAGACTTCGTTGAGATCAATTAACTATTCGTCTTCCTCACGGAGCTTGGCCAGGACGGCGAAATCTTCGAGCGTCGACGTGTCACCAACCTGCTCGCGGCCGGCGGCGATATCTCTGAGCAGACGGCGCATGATCTTGCCGCTGCGCGTCTTGGGAAGCGAGGCCGAGAATCGGATCTGGTCGGGAGTCGCGATGGCTCCGATTTGAGTTCGCACGTGCTGCTTCAATTCTTCCTTCAACGCGTCGTCGCCGTCCGAGCCTTTCAGCGTCACAAAACAGCAGATTCCTTCACCCTTCAATTCATGGGGAAATCCCACAACCGCCGCTTCCGCAACTTGTTCATGAGACACCAATGCACTTTCAATTTCCATCGTACTGAGCCGATGTCCGGCAACGTTCAGAACGTCATCGACACGTCCCATGATCCAGTAGTAGCCATCCTCGTCACGACGGGCTCCGTCACCGGCAAAGTAACAGCCTTCGACTTCGCTGAAATACGTTTCCAGGTATCGGTCGTGGTCTCCGTAAAGCGTCCTGAGCATCGACGGCCACGACTGCCGCAGAACAAGCAGGCCGCCTTGATTATCGGCCAAACTTGTTCCATCTTTCGAGACAATATCGGGAACGACACCGGGCAGCGGTTTGGTGCAGCTTCCCGGTTTGGTTACCGTGACACCCGGCAATGGGCTCATCATGATGGCTCCCGTTTCGGTCTGCCACCACGTGTCGACGATGGGACATCGCTCTTGCCCGATCACGTTGTGGTACCACATCCAAGCCTCCGGATTGATGGGCTCGCCGACCGTTCCCAACAATCGCAGGCTCGACAAATCCGACTGATTGGGCCAGTCGTCGCCCCATTTAATGAAGGCACGGATGGCCGTCGGAGCGGTGTAGAAAATGTTGACCTTGAACTTCTCGACAATTTCCCAGAACCGTCCTTCGTTGGGCCAGTTCGGAGCCCCCTCATACATCAACGTCGTGGCCCCGTTCGATAATGGCCCATACACGATGTAGCTATGTCCGGTGACCCAGCCGATGTCGGCCGTACACCAATACGTGTCGTCCTCTTTCAAGTCGAACACCCACTTCGATGTCATCGTCGTGCCCAGCATGTAGCCCGCCGTCGTGTGCAGAACGCCTTTGGGTTTTCCCGTGCTGCCGGATGTGTAAAGGATGAACAGCGGATGTTCGGAATCGAGTTCGACGGCATCGCAATCGGGAGACGCATTGTCCATCAATTCGTGCCACCAATAATCGCGGTCGGGAACCATTTCGACTTTGGCACCGGTGCGGCGGACGACGACGACTTTTTCGACCGACTCGGACTTTTCCAGGCTGGCGTCGACGGCGGATTTCAATTCCAGCTCTTTGCCACGACGCCATCCGGCATCAGCCGTGACGACGAGTTTGGATTGCGCGTCGTTGTTGCGGTCGGCGACGGCATCGGCACTGAAGCCGCCAAAGATGATCGAGTGCGGTGCCCCGATCCGGGCACATGCAAGCATGGCAATCGCCAGTTCGGGGATCATCGGCATGTACAATGTCACGCGATCGCCGGTTTCGACACCGAGTTGCTTCAACACATTCGCGAACTTGCAGACCTCACGATGCAGGTCTTGATAACGCAGCACACGCGTGTCACCGGGTTCTCCTTCCCAAACGATGGCCGCCTTATTCTTACGCCAACTGTCGAGATGCCGGTCCAGACACTGGTACGAGGCGTTGATCTTCCCGCCCGTAAACCATTTGGTTTCGGGCATCGCGCCATCCATCACTGAATCCGGCTGTTTAAACCAGTCCAGGTTTTCAGCCATCTCACCCCAAAAACTCGCGGGATCGTCTTTGGCGCGCTGCCATAGTTGCTGATATTCTTCTTCGCTCTTGATATTCGCGTTCGCGACAAAATCAGCAGGCGGCGGGAACGTACGTGTTTCTTGAAGGACACTTTCAATGGCGTCGCTGGAACCGGTACTCATCGTTGCAAATCTCCTGAATTTCAAATTCGGCCAAACCGGATATGGCGGGGCCATATTGTCTTGTCCGCCTGGTGTTGGCGAACAGTTCACGACTTGGTAACGGGAACCGCCCACTTGAAAATAGCTGTCCCACGGGGGCGAGAATCTCAGCGATCTTATCGCTGGCTCGTGCGGCCTGTCAACAAGCCGAAAAGAGTCATTCGAGTACCGAAAAAGACGCAAGGAACGGCACGGAAATAAGACCGGTATTCTGCAACGGAATGCGCATGTCTGGCAACCTGAGCGGCAAGGCACTCGTCGTCGCAACATCCTGGTGGTCCAGCAAGTTATTAACTGTACTAATGTTTCATCCGCTTTCCACTAATCTGCACTAATCGACGCTGATTCAATTAGCGAAGATCAGCGGAAACCGCTCAGGAATTCCTTGATGTCGTTTTCACTCAGCCGGGCCGCCGCTTCCCGGTTTTCGCAGCCGTGTTGCTTTAAGAAGTTCCGCCCAACCCACATACGCCATCTCCGTGCGACGTGAGTAGTGCAACCGTCGCAGAGTGCGCCGTAAGGATTGAATCAACTCGTGTTCGTTTGCATCAATCACGCCTTTGGGATCAATCTCGGCGGCACGATCAAATATGTCGGAGCCTGAATTGCCCGATCATTTGCGTTCCGCGACAGCCGCTAAGGACCGGTCGATGAATAACTGTCGCATATTCTGGTAGCCGGAGTCGCAAGACTTCGAGTATTCCATCGTGGCCCGAACTCTTGCGAGTCCGGCTACGGCATTAATTGATCGGTCAGTGCTAAGGTGAGCGGCCGATGAGAATTTACCTGCGGATGCTGGCAGCATCCGTAACGTTGCCGACGCTGCCAGCGTCGAAAGGTAAATTCTCAATCGCCGCTCGCCTAATGCCTCTCGGATTTCATCCAGAGACGGTTCGTCACGTTTCGCCCAAGTTACGATGAAACTCGATGGCCCGAACAGCCTGCAGACGCTGCCCAGCCGGCCTCCCGCTTTGCTTCCGCACCTTCAGGAATTTAATCACTTCGGTCTGGTGGAATTCCAGATCTTGCTGCGGCAGCGCATGCACGAACTTCGCGAACGACTTCAGCCCACGTGGGAACCAAGTTCGATCTTTCTCGGTCAGATTCGCCCGCCGAATCATCTGCGTCATCCGTGCCGTACTCATTCTCGTGCTCCTTCACCCACTGCCACGAAATCCTGATCAGTAAGCATTATGGGATTATCCGCGTTTGCCGCAACGAATTTCATTGACGCCACGATAATTGTGTGATATCAGATTATTCAGTCGCTAGCTGCGGGTTTTTCGCTGTAGCACGGATTATCCGCAGTTAAACAAAATACATACTTGTTAGCCAGCAAGAGGCACTTCATGCGATCCGGCAGGAATCCAACCCGCCGCAATCGAAACATCGGTACTGTCAAGCAGGGTCACGGTCAAGACAATCGCGACGTGATTCCAGCGGGCTTCCCCGATGATCGCATTTTCTACGAACATCTCGTCAATCCCGTCGCCGTACGCCGCACTATCGGCGATCACAATCTCACGTTTCTTGTCGAACCAACACGATCAGATTGCACCCATGCATGTACGATCGACGACGTATGCCACATTCTACAATTTGTCTCGCAAGACCATTTGGATGGCATCGAATTGGTTCTACTTCGCCAGCCCACGCGCAAGCAGTCAACTCTCAGTTCCGTCTGGGGCCGTTTCGTTTATTATGCTGTCACGGGCAAGTATTCTGGCACCGCTATCTGTCTCGAAGCCCAAGACATTTCAAAGCCGTGGCACTGGAAAACTAGTTCGGCATCTCCGGACGATCACAAAGAACTCGACCGTCTACGAGAGGATGGCCATCGAATTGCCCTCAAGAAACGCTTCTATGAAATCGAACGCACTCTTGAGTCGGTCCGCTCAACGCAATTATACCGAACGCTGCTGCACGAACTTGGTCATTACGTCGATTGGCTGATCCACCTTCTCAATCCAGTAGTCGCAAGCAGCGATCCTGACGAGGAAGATCGCATCACCCGCGCATTCGACGGCAAGCCGTTCCAAGAACGCGAAGCGTTTGCCCACAGGTACGCTGATGACTTGAAGGCGGGCCTTACTTCAAAGCAATCTGTTCCGTTTGAACGTATTCTGGATTACAAAAGAATGGAACGCGAAGGTCTCAATCGAAAATGGTTCACGCACAATGCTGGCTAAATCGGGTAGCCGGGTCGGTTGCCCGACCCGGCCCCCACACCACCTAGCATGCGGGTCCGCACTAGGCGGTTCCGCGAAGAGGAGCAAGCTCTGCTCCTGAGTCTCCGCCGGGAGACAGGCTCAAGGCTGGCTGGTCGATGCGCGCCGGATCGGTTGACTCCTGTCGGAGTAATGTTCCTCGATCCGAGTTCATCGGTAGCTCCTTCTTGTTCTTCACGGTTCGGCCCTTCCGATCGCCAGTGGCGTGTGGCGAAATCGTACTATGGCCTCTGCTGACTGCTGGAGTCGCCGAGCGGCTCTCACCACACGGCTCCGGCGTTCGGCAAGTCGAGTTCCGGACACGGGCTCCAGCTCTCCCTGGATAAGACGAATAACTTTCGCTGCACAAGCTCCTGATTTACCAATGCGGCTGAACGAAGACGGCTTTGCGATGGTTGGCTCGCTCACCTGGCCACACCGGCCAGACCAATGCTTCGCATCGGTGCCCTCAGGTTTCTGTTCGTAGCCTCACAGCTTTGAGACGCGGCTGCCTCCCCACGGTCGATCGCTCTTCCGCAGTTGCCGGCCTCTCGTACTTTGTCGATCGGAGTCACAGTTGGTATTCTGCCTACCTTAAGACCTTCGTTCTCGTACAGGGGAATTACACCCCACAAGTTATTCGCCATGCCAGGCGTACCAACTCGCTCAACCGGAGTGGCGGTTGGGCGCGTGTTCCGAATCCTAAGTCGCTTGCCGCCACCCGGTTAGCTCGGGCGTTATGCCATAGGACACGTCATGAACACGATCATACCTACGGAAACACCATCCAACAGGATACAGATAACTGGCAACATCTTGTTGTGCCTCACCGCGTCAGCACTCCTGGGCACTCTTCTGCTCGCGTTCCTTGTCGCAAACAATTCAGCGGGTAACTCAAGCGGACTGATACCAAGCGTTGCCCGCGCCATTGGACGGAATTTCCGATTCGTGACGCTGATTACGCTGACATCGGAGGTTCTCGCTATTGTCGTGCTTGCGATCAGTGCAGCGCGCTGGCGTTTCCGCATCATCCGCAGTCCACGCTGGGTAATCTCCGCGCTGTGTACGGCATTCGTCGCCCTTGCGATGATTGTTCTGGTTTACCTTGCCATCATCATTGCAGCGTACAAGATACAAATGGCATAACAAACCGTTGCACACGGAGCCGCGGGTCGAGCGGTTTTTGAAATCAAAGTCGTTCGCCGCGGCCCGGTGAACGGTGACGTTATGTGTGAAAGGGTGCGTCCATTCAACACAATCACCTCGTACCGTCTGGCGTACCCCAAATGTTGCGGTCTCGCTAATCCAGACATCGCAGCCGACCTTCTGCTGGCTACCCCGCAAGTCGACTCGTTGTCTCACTACACCGTTGAAATGTGGGACATCCTTACGGACGT
>CAUZVF010000195.1:0-7796 GCA_963582955.1 Planctomycetota bacterium | reverse complement strand
CTTCGAAGAAAAACACAACGCTAAACTAGCCGCCTAAAACCCGTTCCAGAGGTGTCCACTTTTACTGGGCTATCGCATCGGGGCCTTTCCAACCCAACGCAAACGATTGGTCAGCGATTGGATAGAGTTTTTTCAGGACTTCATCCCGACGCGAGTACATCACCCAAGTGCGACGCGGGAGTTGAGTGCCCTTGTAAAAAGCCTCGCCCTTGACGATTTCGTCGTCGTCAACGGCCGCTGACCACAAAATAACGTTCTTCGGTTTCAAAATTGGAGCGTTCGCGTCATTCGCGAGTTTGGTCAAACAGTCGAGGACGACGCGGCAGCCCATGCTGTGGGAAACGATCGTCAACTGACGCGCCTCGGCCGGCGTAAAATTCTTGACCAGAAATGTCTTCAGCGACGTCGCCCCTTTTTTGGCCCTGTGACGGGCGACCACGTACTCGCGCGAGTTCTCCCAATAAAAGCCAATCCGCGTGTAGTCGTCAAACTGATTGGCCACTGGGAGAAATTTCTGGTTTGCGTCGCCGATGTCGTTGTTGTAACCGTGAACCATCAACAGAAAGGGCGGCCGCAGCGCTGTGGTCCACTTGTTTAATGGGTCGATCGTGTACGATTTTTCTTGCTGGCTGGCGTTGTAATTCGAAACTCGGAACATCGGCATGGTGAATTCCCTTGGCGTGCAATGAGTGGGCGGCTGCCGAAAATGTGGCGGTTGATCTGATACTTAATTTCAGTATACGTGCGGTCAAACGCGAATGCATCCATGTTCTTGGAAGTTTCGCAAGCGAATTGCTGCCGCGCTATTTCCTTATTGTCCGAAGCCAAGCTCCGTTTGTTTTGGATATTCGTCGTTGTCCACATTTGGCAAAAGAGCCGCATCAATGGCAGGGGCTTTTGACTTTCCCGCACCATCGGGGTAAAAAGGGGCACGCATCGGCTGATAGTGCCGCTTGTTGATCGGCTTGTCTCTGGAGAATCGAATGACCAAAATTCTGAATATCGTTCCGCAAAAGTGTACGGGATGCATGCAGTGCGAGCTGGCCTGCTCGTGGGTGCAGACCGGTACATTTCAACCGTCTCGCAGCCTGATTCGCGTCAACGTGTTTGACGAGGAAGCCAGCTACGCTCCCTACACGTGCCTGCAATGTGACGAAGCGTGGTGCATGACTGCCTGCCCCGTCAATGCGATCGGCGCTGATCCTGACACGGGCGCCAAGGTTGTCAGTGAGTCGCTTTGCATTGGCTGTCACTTGTGTACGATCGCATGCCCGTTTGGCACGGTTTACACATTGCCGAATACCGGCAAGGCGTCGAAGTGCAATCTTTGTGGTGGAGAACCGGCGTGTGCCGCGGCTTGTCCGACCGACGCCATTGAATATGTCGAATCGGAAACCGTCGGAGATTGGTTCGATCCCTGGGGCGATCAGCTCCATGCAAACTATGTCGAGCAAACCAGCAACTGACAGCGGAATGTCGCATACGCCTCGCTAGTAAGACGGGCGAATCCCACGCTAACTCAAAGAAAGACACATCATGGCAAACAATATCATCATTGGCGCTGGGCCGGTCGCCACGAATGCCATCGAGACAATTCGCGAATTCGATACGGAATCCCAAATCACGCTGATCTGCGACGAGCCGGCTCATTCGCGAATGGCCCTTCCGTATTGGCTGGCGGGCCAGATCCCGCGCGAGCACACTCATACGGCCGACGATGCTTATTTTCAGAGACTCGATGTTACGGCCCGCATCGGAGACCGCGTCACCGGCGTCGACCCAAGCGCGAATTCGGTGACTCTTTGCGACGGCAGCAGCCTGGCATACGACAACTTGCTGATTGCCACCGGAGCATCACCGCTCGCCTTGCCGGTTCCCGGCACGGATTTGCCGGGAGTTCAGCCGTTGTGGTCGCTGGATCACACGGCCAGTATTCTGAACACAACCGACGGCAACTCCAAGCCGCGAATTGTCCTGATCGGCGCTGGTTTTATCGGTTTCATCATGCTGAACGCCATGCACAAACGCGGATGGCAATTGACGGTCGTCGAACGCGAAGGCCAAATTCTGCCACGGATGCTCGACACGGATTCCGCCGGGATCGTGCAAAGTTGGCTGAAACAAAAAGGCATCGAGGTCCACGTCGGCACATCGTTGAAAGCAATTACCGAATCCGACGATGGCTCGAAATCAGTCGAACTCGACAACGGCACCACGCTTTCAGCCGACGTTGTGGTGATTGCCACCGGTATCAAACCCAACATTGAATTCCTGGACGGTTCCGGCATCGAGACCGGCCAGGGTGTTCTGGTGAACGATCGGATGCAGACCAATTTCGCAAACATCTTTGCCGGCGGCGACATTGCTCAGGGACCCGTCTTGGGCGGCGATGAGAAGGAAATTCATCCGATTCAGCCAACTGCCGTCGATCACGGCCGCGTGGCGGGCGCCAACATGGCCGGCCAGGATGTGCGGTATCCGGGCAGCCTATCGATGAACATACTCGACGTTTGCGGGTTGCAGAATTCGAGTTTCGGAAATTGGAACGATCCGAACGCCGAAGCCATGACAATCTCGAATCCCGACGGCTTCATTTACCGAAAACTCTTGTGGACCGGAGACCAAATCACGGGCGCTATCTTCTCGGGCCGTCCGAACGACATGGGCATGCTGACCGACGTTGGCATGGTCAAAGGCATCATGCAAACGCAGGCAAAGCTCGGCGAGTGGAAAGAGTTCTTAAGAGAAAACCCGTTCGATATCCGCCGCGCCTACGTGGCCAATAAAGTGGCCTCGAAACTGGCCGGCACGACGCTGATTGGCCGTCCCTCAAAGACCCGTGGATTCCACTTTGGCGGGAAATCGCCGACGGCTCAGGTTGCATCGTCACACCAAGTCTATGTCGGAACGAAGCCGAGTTAACCGGCGGAAAGTGACGGAGTCTGAAATGGAAATTAAAGTGAAACTGATGGGAGCGTTGCGACCAAAGACTCCGGAAGGCGGCCGATTGGAACTTTCCGAAGGTTGTACCGTGGCCGAGGTTCTACTGACGCTCGAAATTGGTGACGAACTGATTCAATCGGTCATGCTTAACGGAACGATGGTCCGCGAACGCGGCAGCGCCTTGTCGGAAGGCGACGAATTGATGATTTTGGCACCGGTCGGTGGCGGCTGATCCGACCCCAGGCATTAATCGGCCGACGGGACAATCGAGAGTGTACTGAGGCCAAATACCTGTTCGCCGAGATCCACGTTCCAGCACTTGACGGAATAGTCTCGGCCCGCGGTGAGGATGTGCTTGCCATCGGGCGTGAATGTCATTGCAGATATCGTGTCTTGGTGGCCGCCTGTCAGACGTGCGATTTCCCGGCCTGATTCGGATGTATAGATTCGCACTTCCGTTTTCGATTTCAGTCCACCACCGCAAGCAAAGCGGCTGAAATCAGCGGAATAGACGGCGATCGAACCTGGCACGCTTAACGTGCTTTTCAATGTTTTCGTGGTCCAAAGTTGCGTGGTTTCTTTTGTTGAGCACAACAATGATGCCCCATTTTCGAAGAATCTCAGCGAAGTGATTTCAGAGGAAAATTCGTCACTCAGAACACGGCTGAAGATCTTCGTCGCATCGCGACTGGTGCTGGATGGAAACTTCCACAACAGAACTGTCCGATCGGCCGTTCCGCTGGCCAGTGTCGTCCCGTCAGCCGCGAACGCCAAGGCCGTGACCTGATCGGTGTGGCCTTTCAATCGTGCCCATTCCGTCAGAGTTTCCGGCTGAACGTCCCACAGCCAGATTTCCAAGTTCTCGCCAGCGGTCGCCAGAGTTTTTCCGTCGGGCGAGAATTCCATGCACTTGATCGTACCCACCGGTCCCGTCAGCCGGCTGGAAATGCTGCCGCCTTCAACATTCCACACCAGGATTTCTCCGTTGTTCTCGCCCAATCCGATGACCGCCGTTGCGACTGTCGATCCATCGGGAGACACGGCCGATGCCGTCGTCTGCATCGTCGACGCTGCACGCAGCGACCGCCCGGAGCTGAAACCCGTCGCGGCGTCCCAAATGGTAATTCCAGCAAAGCGGTCACACGTTACCAGAGACTTGCCATTGCGAATGAACTGCATTCGGTCGACAGCGCCTTGAAACAGGAATTCCAACAACGGTGCTTGGACGTACGAGGTTATTTGCGATGGCCCGATTTTCCATTTCTTGATCTGCCCATTTTGATCGGCTGTCAGCAGTTGCGAGCGTTTGTGTGAGATTGCCATTTGCGTGACGGTCGAACCGTGTCCCGTCAGGACGGCGGTTTCAGTACCAAGAGCTGTGTCCCAAACTCGGACAGTCCGGTCGCGGGAACCAGTGAATAGCCGGCGGCCATCTTTGGAAAACGCCAGGGACGTAATCTCGTACCAGTGGCCTTGCAGCGAAAATGCGGTCTGGCCATTCTTAGCCTCGATCAGTTGAACTTCATTCGTTGAAATCGAGTTCTTTGTTGAGCGGTGCATGCCGGCGACGGCGATTATTTTCCCGTCAGGTGCGAATTCCGCCCGTAAGATGCCGCCGCTAAACGGATCGATCATTCGCGTGACCGAGTGCCGCGTCGCATTCCACAGAATGACTTCGCCGTGCGAAAACTCGGTGCGAAGTTTTGTTCCAGCACCAGAAACAAATGAAGCTCCGTCGGGTGCAAACGCCAATGTTTGAATTGCCTGTTGCTGAACGTTCACAGTTGCCAGTTTATCACCATAGACGGCGTCCCAAATCTTGATCTCACCGATTCCATCGATCGTCTCGCCGGCCGTTATGAGATACTTGGCGTCCGGCGAAAATGCCATCGCCAGCACTTTGGAACGGTGTTTCACGATGAAATTAATTTCGTTTTCCGGATACTTCCAGAAGTTGACGATTCCGGTGGCGTCGGACGTCACAAATCGTCTGCCGTCCGGCGACAACGCCATCGCCGTGACCGCATCGGATGATTGGTTGACAAATTGCTGTTCCTGAGTTTCGGCATCCCATAGCCGTATGGTCCCGTCGGCCCCGGACGTCACCAGGATGGATTCCCCATTCAAGAAACCCATTCCCGTGATGGCACCGCGATGGCCAGAGAACGGAGTTCGTCCATTTGACGCGGAATTCAGCGCATCGCGAACGTCAGCCAAGCCGACGCCGAATGTCTCGAAGGCTCGAGCGTCAACGTTATCACCAAGTTTCCGCAGTAACTTGGCGGACCTCCCGTTTTGGCCAGAAAGGTAGGCGACGCACGCCAATTGTGATTCACGAAACTGCTTCTCACTCTTAATGTCGGTGTTCGCGACATAACCGTTTAGCAGTTGTTGATAGTTTTCGAACACGCCTTCTTGCTTGTAAACAGAATTAGGATCGTTGAGTGCAACGGCGACCTCTTGAACGGCATTGTGAAATTGCAGCGGGACCCGCGTATCGAATCGCCCGGTCGCCAGACACTCGCGGCCGAATTCGATGATTTGGGCATGGCTGCCGCCCCAGCGTGGATTCAGAGCGTGTGTCAGTGCGTCATAGGCGGTTGTTTCATCAAATTGGCGGCGAATCGCCTGATCGAACCAAAACCGTGGCGTCTCGTCCGCGACACCTCCGAGAACACTGGTGACTTCAATCAGTTCGATCGCCGGCTCGGGAAGTTCTGAGTGCAGATTCCACGCTTCCAGCAACAACACTCGCGCCTTTGACCAATGAGCGTGAAACGCAGTTCCCTCGAGATCTTCCTGTGAGTCATTTCGTTCCGTCGGCCGCTTTTTCCAGCCTATGTGCAAATGTTGTCGCGCCTTCAACAACATTCCAGTCCAGGCATCGATGTCGCTTCGCGCCGCGATTCGTGCCATCAGTTCGGCTCGCTTAAATTGCAATTCACGATCCAGCAGTCGAGTGAATTGTTGTGCCAGGATGCGCCGTTCGCCTGGTCGAAACGCACTTTCCGCCATCGCGTCGATCAACCCATCGGTGGCCGACATCAGAAACGTTTCCACAATCAGCGGACGCCAATCCATGTAATCCGCCGCGAGACTCGCGAAGAGCACGTTTACATCGATGGAAACGGATGTCGGATATCCGGAATCCTCAAACAGAGCGATCGCCTTTCTGATAATGTCGGTCGCCCGCCGCTCGGATTTTTCGGTTCGCTGCTCCGCCAGCGATTCACCGTACGCGTAGAGAAACAGCGGATCGTCGCATCCCCCGTCAATCAGCTTGGCACCGCTTTCGATTAACTGAGGAAGCACTTCTGGGGGAAATTCCTGGTGTCGCGCTTTCCACCAGCTTTGCAGGAACTCTCTGACGGATTTGTCCCGTCGGACATTCTTGCGTCCAAACTTGGCATAGCTCGCCAGGATGCCATGCTCGAGCCATTCAGCCAGACGCGTCTTTTCCAGCAACGCCGATGATTCATCCGTTGATTTTGGAATCGGCGTTCTTGGGTTTGCCTGAAACAATTCGCGGACTGTCGCAACAATCTCCCCCTTGGGTTTTTGCTCATATGTACTGGAGACACTGAAAGACGAGCTTCCGCTTGCAACCGCGCGGCTTTTCGCCTCCGTTGATCGTCTCTTGGTCCTCAGCGTCGATCGGGAGGACTGGTTTTCGCGGAGACTGTCTTGCGATGCATCCGCGGAGTATTCCGTATTCGACCGTTGCTGCAGATCGACGGGCGCTTCGGCGCCGGTTCGCAAAGCAATCACGGCCTGATCGTCGACTCCGAGTGTCAGTGCAATTTGATAATGCCTGAACAGACTGAACCACTGAAGGATGACAACCTGCCTGCCGGATTCCTTGACTGTCGTTTGAGATGGGAAACCGGATAACGTTGTGCGGACTTCAAACAACGTGAGTGCGGCGCCGGTTTCACTTTCGACCAACCGTTGTTGGAACCGCGCGAGCGATTTGTTGTATCCATGGCTGGCATGCCATTCGATCACGACGACCAGGCCGAGCAACCCCATGATGATCCAAACCGCGATGCGCGCTTCTTTCGACAGATTCAGCAATTGTGTTTGCTTGCGTTTTCGCCGCCTCCGTGGGGCCTGAGGCAGTTCTTGCTCGCTCGACATTAGGTGATCCCTAGTTTCGGTTGGCAGCTCGTAAGGACAGCAAGTATTCAATCAGGTCAACAAACTCGCGTTCGGTAACACGCTTTTCCAGGTCTTCGGGCATCGTGCTGGTTTTCTGAATCCGTGATTCTTCGATATCGGATTTTTGGATTTCGTGGATCTTCCCCTGATTGTCGCCCATTTTCAGCATCGTGTCCGATTCCATCAGTTTGACACCGGTGACGACAAGGCCACTCTCTAAAACGACGGAACGCGTTTCGTAGCTGGGTGCCACGGCGCGGCTGGGTTCCAAGACCGATTCAATCAGATGGATTCGTGAGAAACGCGCGCCAACTCCGCTCAGGTCAGGGCCGATCCGGCCACCATCTTTGCCCAGCCGATGACACTTCATGCAAAGTGTTTTTTCTTTGTTCAAGAAGATTTCACGGCCACGGCCGGCATTGCCACGCCGTTTCAGAGCTGCCTGGGCCAACTGTTCTTTCTTTTCACTGGAACTCTTGCGCCGAAATCGCAGATGAAACCGAGTGGTTTTCTCAGACGCTTCCAATTGGACGACGACGCGATTGGTGCCCTGAATCAACTGGCCGGAAAAGCGATCGGAATCAACCCGAAACCGTTGCGATTGCTTGCGGTTGAACACGGGCTCGGCGGCATTGATCCAGACTCTCAACTTACCTTCGGCCGATGCCATGAATGTCGCCTGCGCCGGTTCGTCG
>CAUZVF010000194.1:0-7837 GCA_963582955.1 Planctomycetota bacterium | reverse complement strand
GTCGTAGAAAACCAGATTGTAGTCGAGTGTGACTCGCAGCGGAGAAAACCGATCGGCAAAGTGCTCGCGTTTGTACTCGACGATTGCGATTGGCTCGGAACTCCCCAGCAGGTCGGCGACATGCTCAGTCGGTGAGACACCAATCAGGTCGTCCAGAATCTGTCGGTAGGATAATTCGGCCAGTGGTTGTTGGGCTTGAAGTGCGTGTCGATGTTTGCCGGTAATGCGGTTGTTCCGCCACTTGATCTCCAGGAACACGTCCTGCTGCGGCAGCAAGGAGTCGTACCATCTCAGCCGCACTTTTCGACGTCGGCCGACCCCACCCATGTTGGCATGGCAGGCCGACAACCGAACGTCGTCGAAGTAAATGCTGCGGACGGTCGAAACGGGTTCGTTGTGAATCAGCCGATGGCCGCTGCCTTCGAGCAACTTTCGCAGCGTCGCCACATCGGGGTGCGGCGCGACAAACTTGACTTCCTGTCGCGAGGCCAGATCGTCGCGTGGGCCGTCTCCTTCGACCAGACGAAACACAAAATCCCTGTTGCCGGCTCGCGAATTCTGATCGATGACCACCGGTTGGTTCATGGCTACAACATCGATTCGAGGTTGACGTAGGAAAACTCGCACTCGGGCAGCCGCTCGCGGAGGCTGGCGACCAACGCCGCCGTCTCTGCAGGGCCGCGTCGGCTGATGGCGATCCGCATTTGGCCGCGTTCCTGTTCAAGATCGAGTCGTTGCAGCGTGTATCGGTCGATCAATTCGGTGACCACCGCCTGCACACCTTCCTCGCCATCGGTAAACTGTTCCTTCGAGTCGCCGGTAATTGTTAACAGCAGGTTTTGCCGTCGGCTCTTCCCGGTGGTGAAGTGAATTCCGAGGACATACACCGTTGTGACGACCACCAGGGCCAGCGCGAGTAACGGCTGCTCCGCCCCCAGAGCTAGTCCGACTCCAATGCACAGAAACAGATAGACCAGTTCCTCAGGCTCCTTGATGGCGGCTCGAAACCGCACGATCGATAAGGCGCCAACCAGGCCGAGCGACAGAGCAAGCGATGACTTAACGGTGGCAATGACCCCGATCGTCACGATGGTCAATAGCGGGAAGATCCGGGCGACCGAGTCGGAACCCGAGAACGACGTGTTGCAACGGCGGTAGAGGAAGCGGATGTAAAGCGCCAGAATGCCGCCGAGAACCATGTAGATCGTGATGGTCAAAATCGGCAGGTTTTCGGAAAAAGAGACCGAGGACTGGAGGTCCTGCCAAGTCTCGTTCCACGTTTCGTCCATCGTCAATTCCTTATACTACCGGCCGGTGACTGGCTCACCGGCTCGAATTCGCGTTGTCAGAACAAGTGCCAAGCCGCCTCGCTCGCTGCTTGCACTGCGAACAGATCTCCCCTAGTCTGTTGCCGAAATATGATAACACAATTATGTTACCACCGTGTTGAAACTTGGCGAATTAACTGAGAGTAATAATGGTACTGCTCCATTTTCGTGTGCGGCAAATTGTCATACCCGGGACACTGGCTTTCAGTTTCAGCAGTTTCCAGTTTAAGCGTCAAATGACGCGTAGCGCAGGTTTCTTACGCCGAAGGCGTTCCACAACGATTGAAGTCAACTAATTCGCGACAGGCGGCGTGGTGAATCGCGTCCAAAAAGGAAGGTGCCTATTATTTTGTGGTTAAATTGTGAACCACAATTGAAAACGACCGTTAACGCTGGGGTCGCGAACGACGTGAGCGCACCCTCGAATTGCCTTTACTTACAGAGACAGACCACAATCAATCACAGCGGCCGAGTGCCGATTTCCCAGGAGAACGACCATGAATCGAGTTAAGACGTGTCTGGCCTGCCTGGCGATGCTGTTGATGATTGGTTGCGGAGGCGACCCGGAATCCGGATCAAGCGAAACCGGTTCAGGCGAAACAGCCAGTGACGCAACCCAGACAACGTCACCGCCGGAAATCGACATCGCAACGGCCATCACCACGGGGAATGTCCAGGCGGTCGAGCAGCATCTGGCTGCCGGCATAGATCCGAACCACAAGGACCCGATGAATGGCTCCCCCATTTTGAATGCGGCCGCCGTGTACGGTCACCGGGAAATTGTCGCCGTCTTAATCAAGAAAGGGGCAAAGGTCGCCGAAACCGACCGCGAAGGAAACTCCGCTCTGCACGCAGCGGCCTTTCTCGGTCGCAGTGAGGTCGTCGAGTTACTGCTCGATAATGGGGCCGACGCCAACGCCAAGAACAACCGGGGCCAATCGCCAACGGATTCGGTGGCAGCCGACTGGCAGACGACGCAGTTCATTGCCAACTTGTTGCAGATCGAAGTCGAACAGCAGAAAGTCGAGGCCGGCCGCGCCAAGTCTTTGGTGTTACTTACCAAAAGCGGCGGCAAGTCGACTACCGGCGGGGGAAGTCTGGTGGCGGCAGTCCGCAAACAGGACGTCGCGGCGGTCAAGCAGGCGTTGGCCGACGAGGCCGATGCCAACGGACAGGATGCTCAAACAGGCGTGACCGCGCTGGGTTGGGCGTCGCTCAACGGAAACGTTGAGATCGCCCGGCTGTTGATCGAGAAGCAGGCCGACGTCAACGGGAAGAACAGGGATGGAGGCAGCCCGTTGCATTGTGCGATCTTTATGGGGCACGCGGCAATTGTCGAATTGCTGCTCAACAGTGGAGCCGACGTCAACGCGAAGAACGGCCGAGGCGAGTTGCCTCAATTGGGCGCTTCGGCCGACGCGGGAACCACGCAGTTCATCACCGGGTTACTGCAGTTGACGTACGACCTGGGCGAAGTTGAAAAGGGACGCGTCAAGTGCCTGGGCCTGCTCAAGAACGGAACCGGTGCGAAGGAATTGTGTGCGGCCGTCCGTAAGCAGGATACGGCAGCGGTCAAGCAGTTGCTGGACAAGAAGACGAACGCAAACGTTCAGGACCCAGACCTGGGGATCACTGCTCTGGCTTGGGCGGCCTATCACGGAAACGTCGAAATCGCGGGGTTGTTGATCGCGGCCAAGGCCGACGTCAACGGAAAGAATCGTGATGGATCGCGCCCACTTCACGCGGCCGTATTCACCGGTCACTCCGATGTGCTCGAGCTACTACTAGGCAAGGGGGCTGACGCGAACGCCCGGAACGATGACGACAAGACTCCTCTGCAATCAACCGAGGCCGATCCGGCAACAACCAAGGTTGTCGCCGGCCTGTTGCAATTGAAGCTCGACGCCGAGACAGTCGAACAGGGACGTGCCAAGTGCATCGAGTTGCTCAACAGGTAGACGGCTTCGCCATAATTTTTTCGGTCGTTCACGAAAACCAGGTTGAATCCTTCAAACCAGAAGAGCTCCTCGGCCCCTTGACTGCTTGGAATGATGAAGAAGATGCAGGCCAATACTATCCAACGCTTTCGCTTTTGCAGCGGCTTCGCTTGATGAGGCAGAGTTAAGCCAGCAGCGAAACTGATCCGAGGCATGCTGCACACGGCTTTGCCCCGATTCTGTCCGCGAAACTCGTCGAATCGCGGACACGCCATTTAACGACGGTTTTCGCGAAATTGGTATAGGCACTTTGGCGCGGCCAGATTCACGCGCGATGACGAGTCGCTGATCTCGCTTGTTCCTGTTCCGGCGCGACACACCTCCGCAGAATCGATCTGATTCACAAGGCGACTTCGGTGTGCCCGGCACGCGTAGTCGAAATGATATAGCCGCGATTCGGCTGCTCAGCCCATCGCGCAGCGGAGGGCGTGTCCTGTGTTAGTTGGGCGAGAACGCTTCGCCACATGATGACAACACCGACCGAAGTTGGCCAAACGCGTTTTCCTGCGTCGGTGAAATCGACCGACGCGCGCCAGCAATTCGCGTTTCGTGTGTTCGCTCACCCCCACAGACGCGTCCAAATTGCATCTTGCTTGTGAGCAGAGGTCACGTCGACCGGTGCACTCACTCGCTGAGCGACGTTGCACCTATCACCGATCCTGCCTGGCTCAGCATCCTGAAATCGCCAAAAGAATGCCGCTGTTCGTGCGAAGGGCTATTCCGGACGCACGGAATATATCACGGAGGCGTTCAGGGCATCGCGGACGGCCCGGAGCCCGTCTCGGAGCGAGGCTCCGAGACGGGCTCGGAAAGACGCCGTTCGACGCCTGCGAGTTCACGCATCGCCTCTTCATGCCAGCCATCCTCGTCGTCGTACACTCGGAATGCCCCGCCAAGAAAGAACTGTGCGATCTTCTCGGCTCTTTCGCTGGGACTGTTTGCCGGGTCGAGAATGTCGCTCGCGATCCGGACGACTTCGGCAAGTCCCGGCGGAAGATTATCTCGGTCAATCAAGTCGCGAATCTCGTACGCTTTGTCCCAGTCTCCCGATTCGATCGATCTGCACGCCGCATCGAATTCGGCTTCCGCGTTCGGCATCAGGCTCGAACGGCAAGGGGAATCGTCGTTGGCAATCTCGAATGGCCTCATAGCAGTCACTCCGGAACTGATGTCTCGGCCCGTTGTTCAGTCAGAGAGGTAACCGAGTGAAAGATCGCTTCGGCTGGAACCAATTCCTGGTCGGAATTGAGGTCGTGAATATCGAGCTCGTCGCGCACAATCGCTGCGGTAACCAGTAGCCCAGGCTCGAAGTCGCCAAAACGACGCGAAAACTCGTCAAAGCTCCGACGAGCCTTCCGAAAGTCGCCGCGTTCGAGTGCACGGAAACCGTCGGCAAATAACTTATCTCCGTTTTTTGGCCAGCGACGCTCCGTCGTTTCATCGGATGCCTGTGGACGTCGGCCAGACGTGCGTGGTGAATTCTCGTTGATCGCGACAAGTTTCATATTGTTCCCCTCGGCTAAGATCTGATCGAACGCAGATACCGTATCTTTGCCGAAGGGAGCGGGGAGTCGGGCGTAGCGAGCGGTGGCTACTGTCTCAGCCACGTGGTAATCCCGATCCCGATTCGCTTCACAACCTCGCCGCTGTCCGGATCGGTGATTTCAACCACTGGGGAATCCGTCCATTCGTCGACTGTCAGGGCGGCTTGGTACTCCTTGCCCAGACGGCCACAGACCATCCACCGTCTATCCCGCGCCTCGTCCATCGCGGCCTCAACGAGCAGGTACTCGCATCCCTGTGCCACGCTTTCGATTATCGTCGGCACCTCGACGGTCGGCTGGCCCAACAATTCAGCGGCCTGGCAGCATGTCTCAAGCTCGTTCCGAAAGAGTTTAATCTCATCATCGGATAGAAACAGGATCATGCTGCCAATGTGAATTGCCCTTATGAACGGAAACACCGAACGACCGCTCACATGTGCCGCCAATTTGTTGTTACAGAGACCGAACACGAATTCACGGATTCTGTTCCCTGGCTTTAACGACGGCCTGGTTAAAACAACCAAGGTGATCGACCAGAGCGTCAACGTCACGGTTCTGCCAAAATGCCCCTTCGTCTTTTACCGACTCCAAAATCCCCAACTGCTTAGCGGAGTCCAGCAGGGTGATCAACGCCAAGTGGGAGCGAAGAAAGTTCTCCACACCGCCAAAGTCAGGGTCTGATGCACCTTGGGTTTTGCAAAATCCGTTAAATGTCCATTTGAAACTGGCCCGACGACACAACGCAAAGTTCGCCCTCTCCGATCCTTTTCCCGGCAACGTCGTGAAACCGATGATTCTTTTTGGTGGATCAAGTAGCTCTTCGGAATCAAAATCGATTGCCGCTTGAACAAGAAGTGTCTCAGGTGAACCGGCATTCGGATTGCACTCCTGACCTATGAAATCGCAAATCTCGCCTACTTCCTTGAATGGAAGCCTAAGAGCAATCTGTTGGAGATTCTCGATAGTGCTTTTCACTTGCAGGTCGATTTGTGCCTTCGCCTCAAAGCTATAGTGAATCGTTAATCCCATATTACACCTCCACTCCAGCCACAGTCGCTTCCATCGGAGTTCCTGTTACCAGCACTACTTCACCTTCCTTGTTCCACTCTAGCCGAGCGTGGATTGGCTCGTTGTCCGGTGCAGTTGATTGGACCTCGACCTGGGAGCCCATGCTGTCCGACCCCCAAATTTCATGCGAATCCTCAAGTTCCCATTCAGGAGGTTCTGCAACATCGTCAAATACTGACTGACTGAGGTCTTCAATTTCTTCGTTGGTTGCGTCGTGGGGAACCTCGATGTTTAGCAGTCGCCGATGAAGGCATATCTCTTCTCCCCAGACTGCTATTCTTAACGTTTTTGTTTTCATATTCGTTTTCTCCAGTTTGTACTGCGTGGGCGATCAGGTTGTCGTTGGTGAAGTACAATCTCCGACCAAGATATGCTGAACGTCCTCACGCATTGTTTCTGTTCTTATGTAGTAACCAGCGAGAATTTTTCGCACAATTTTTCAGAAAATTGTTTCCGCGAAAAACAAGCGGAAAATGAAGTACATTCGGTCGCAATTGACGGGCACTGTTGAAGCTGATGCAGCCGTCCCGTTGTTTAATTCTCTCCAAACAGCAGGAACGCCCGACCTGAATGAAAAATTAGCAATGGCCGAGAGACCGAATGGCGGAGACCACATTCATGTGTTCTTATCATTTTTTGTAAAAAACCCGAACAAGAATTTGAGATGAGATGACTACATTAAAGTATGGAACTTACAAACAAACAGAAAATTAAACTGGTCAATGCGGTTGGGCTGGAAAACTTATTTCGGCACTTGCCTCAACGTGCTTGCGTGGACGCACTCGGCTTACGAACGTTCGCCGATATCGAAAGAAGATTGGGCTGCACCCGAAGCTGGATTACTCATGGAATGAAAACCGGACAAATTCCAGAGCCAACGCAGAAGTTAATTCGGCGTTGGTATTTCACCGAAAAAGAGGTCGCACAGATTGAAGACGTGTGGAAAAACCAGTCTTCGAAATAAGCCCGAAATGTGATAAACTGTATGGGTAATGAAACAGCCGCCCCATGTGTGGTGAAGCGGCTGTAAGGTAAATCGTGATACACAGTATAGTAGTAAAGGATAACAGAAAAACGCCGGGCCAAAAGAAGAGAAAGCAAACACCTTACAAATGGCTGCGGGATCATACGTCATCAATTGATTTCGGCAAGAAAGTCTTCGACAAGAAGCTGGGCAAGTTCAAGCCAGTCCACTGCAACAAGAACGAAGACGTGATGAGGAGATTCCTTTACAAGGCGTATTACTTGGATTCAATGCGGAATCGGGATTATGACGCCCATTTCTCTGGAGACACGACATACTATTTCACAGGCGACGCCCGTCGCACGAAACCCTACATACTTTTGATGCTCGACATCGATTGCCACAAGTGGGGAACGTTGAAAGGTGCTGTCGAGTTTGCAGAATATCTTCGAACGAAGTATTTCCCGAATCTGTACTTCGAAGTATCGACCAACGGTAATGGCGTTCATGCCTATCTAGTCGTTGAGAAGGACCGACTCTGTGCAGAATTGCTGAATGAGTTATTTGGTCGGCTTCAGCATCAACTCCGCCAACTCCTTCTAACAAAGTCTTTTGATGTTCAGGACGTTGAAGTGAAGGGAACTTGCCCTGTCTTCAAGTGGGGAGAGGCAAAAGGAGATTTGCTTTCATACCAAAGTGGACAACTTGCTAAATTGCCACGCTGTCTTGATCGATTTGAGGAATTAAAGAATACAACCTGCATTGATGCTGCGTCTCTTCTGAAGCTGCCGTTGGTCCCGAAGGACGAGAAGTGGGGTGGTGACGTTTTTGCGGACAGTGCGTCCTCTTATTTTGGTTGTTTGATGAGAGCTTCGAACTGTGCTGGTTTGAGGTATTCGAGGCTGGAGTGTTTGCGATCGAAGTTGTAGTAGCGGG
>CAUZVF010000193.1:0-7863 GCA_963582955.1 Planctomycetota bacterium | reverse complement strand
TGGTCGTCGCCCGCATCGATGGCATCGCGGTGGTCATCACGCCCGAAGGTTCCGTTGTGCGTGTCGTCGATGGTCGAATCGTTGCCAAAAACCAATTTCGGCTGAATCACTCGTCGCCGATCGTGAACGATGGAGTCGTTTATGCGATGCAAGACGGCAGCATCAAGGCGGTCACGCTGGCCAACGCCACGGACGACGAAGCGGTCATCAACATCGGCTGGGAAACCAAAGGCTCGCGCAGTAGCCGACTCGCCTCGCCAGTCTACTACGAAGGAATGCTCTACAGTGTGACCGAGCAGGGCATTCTAGAAGTCACCGAATCGACAAACGGCCAACGCGTTTACCGCAAACGCCTTGAGTTCGACGGCGGCCGCGTCGACCCAAGTATTTCGCTGGCCGGCAATCTTATCTACATCAGCAACACACGTGGTGAGACCGTCGTCGTTAGCCCTGGCAAGAATTACCGTGAAGTCGCTCGCAGCAAGTTAAACGACGGATTCAGCAGTAGCTTGGCATTCTCGGACAATCGACTCTACATTCGCTCGCGCAAGTTTCTCTACTGCATCGAGCGACCGAAGCCGCAGGCTGCGGGCGCCAACCCAACTCAACGCTAACTTTGTTGAATATCCAGCCCCGTCTATGGCGACGGCGTCGTTTTCACGCAACTGTGGCGACAAAGTCGGATTCACGCGATCCGATTGAACGGCGACGGTAAACCGCCCACACGGCTTTGGTCGAGCGAAAAGCCCGGACCGGTTGAACCATCGCTGCTTTACTACCGCGGCCTATGTTTGCCTGGATGGACAATGGCGTGTTGGTCTGTTTTGACGGCACGACCGGCGCGGAACAATATCGTCAGCGGTTTGGCGGTAACTGCATTCTGTCCGCATTGGATTCCCGACAAGACTTCGGTACTGGGTCAGTTTGACTGACCCACTGCCAAGACTTCTCTTACCGCGCGTTGCAATGTCAGGGTTGGTAAGATGTTTCGAGGTTTGTCGTCTCTCGCTCCGCGAAAGAACGCCCTTTGGCGGAGCGAAAGGCAACTATCCAAAGCGGCACCATCAAATGAACAAGAACTGTGGAACACTCTTGAGTGTTTTCGCGCTCGTTATCGCCTGTCCCATCACGCATTGTGAGTCGCAGGACAACACTTCGGCTGCAGCCGGATACCTTAAGACGGTGAAGCCATTTATTAAGCAGCACTGTGTGCAGTGCCACGGCGTGAAGACAGCCAAAGCCGGATATCGCATTGATCGACTCGGTACTGATTTCACCTCGCCGAATATCGCTGAGCAGTGGAAGGAAGTGATCGACCGGATCAACGCTAGCGAGATGCCGCCGGAGGGTCGGCCTCGGCCTGATGCGAAGCAGGCGGTTGCATTGGTGACGTGGGTCAACGGGCGTTTGCGCGAGGTTGAATTCGCTGCCAAGAACGCAGGCGGACAGATTCCGATGCGGCGGTTGAATCGCGACGAGTACGCCAACACGGTGCGTGATCTGTTGAAACTTGACGAGTTAGTCGTGCGACCGCTGACCGAGGAATTGCCGGCCGACGGAACGGCGGAAGGATTTGATCGGCTCGGGGCAGCGTTATTTTTCGATCAGACGCAGATCGAACGGAGCCTGGCCGTGGCGAAGAAGCTCGCCGCGCGAGCCATCGTGACGGAGCCGCCCAAGGTCAATCGGCTGGATTACGGGTTTGAAATCCAACGGATTAAGCCACGGGGGGATCGCGTTCCCGTTTTTCCCGGCTTCAAACACACGATACCTCGCGGCGCGAACGACCGAATCGTCCATCCAAAGCACATCGAGTTCATTCAGGGCGGGCCCACCTACCGCCGCGAATATGACGGCTGGGGCGTGGTTGCTCACTTCGCCATCAGCCGCGTCGTCACGCAGGAAGGTTACTATCGATTTCGCATCAACGCCAAGGTCGACAACCGAGCGCGGACCATACTGAACAAGTTCAAATTGCGTTACGCCCTGAATTCACCGATCCAGGTCGAGGAAGAGGTGAATCTCGACCCGTCCGGCGTTACCGAAGCCGTGTTGTTCCTTCGCGGCCCGGTGAACGGTGAGGTGAAAGGCCCGCAGGTTTTCAACATGCTGTGGAATCACACTGAGAAAGCGGTGATCACCGAGCCGAACTACAAAAAGGTCTTCTCGAACTGGACTCGTCTGCGCGGCTTGCTGGAACGAGCCGCCACGAACCGCGCTCCGAAGACGAAGATCGATGCGCTGAAGAAAGAGCGCACCGTCGTGGAGAAGAATTTAAACGCCTGGACCGGCGTGGCCAATATCTATAACCCCGCGATGGACCTCGACAAACTGCCGCGGCTGTTGTTGGAGTCGATCGAAATCGAAGGGCCGATCCAAAAGCAGTGGCCGCCCGCGAGTCACAAGACGCTGTTCTTTGCCGGCGACGAGCGCCGTGACGACGCTTACGTCCGTGAGATGTTTGCCCAGTTTTTGCCGCGGGCGTATCGTCGACCCGTCACCGACAAAGAGATCGATTCGATCGTGGCGGTTGTTGAGGATGCGAAGGTCAACGGTAAGCTCTCGTTCCATGATGCGATGCGAGTCGGCTTGCAGCGCGTGCTCTGTGCGCCGGGTTTCCTGTTTCTGGAAGAACCCTCTGGCGAGAAACGAAAACCGCGACCGCTGACCAATTATGAACTGGCGTCACGCTTGTCGTATTTCCTCTGGAGCACGATGCCGGATGACGAGTTATTCGCGCTGGCGGAGGCCGGCAAACTGGGCGACGCAACGATCGTCGCAGCGCAAGTCCAGCGGATGCTTGCCGACCCCAAATCGGATCAACTGGTGAAGAACTTCGCCGGCCAGTGGCTGTCGGTGCGCGACTACGGCTCGATCAAACCGGCCGCCGAGTATCGGAACTACGATCCGCCGTTGGAACGGGCTTCCAAGCAAGAGCCGTTTGCGTTCTTTGCCGAAGTCCTGAACAACAACCTGCCGATCACTTCGTTCATCGACAGCGAATTTCTGGTCATTAACGAGCGGCTGGCCCGTCATTACGGCATCGATGGAGTCAAAGGCAAGGAGTTCCGCCGTGTGGCTATTCGTCCAGAACATCATCGTGGTGGTGTCCTGGGGATGGCAGGCCTGATGACATATCTGGCCGACGGCACGCGGACGCTGCCGATGCGCCGTGGGTCGTGGGTGTTGCGAGAACTGATGAATGATCCGCCCAACAATCCACCACCAAACGCCGGTGAGATTCAGCCCAACACATCAGGCAAGAATCTGACGGTTCGTCAGCGGCTTGAACTTCATCGTCGCGACGATGTTTGCGCGTCGTGCCATGCGAAGCTCGATCCCTATGGCCTGGCGCTGGAGAATTACGACGCAATCGGCGCCTGGCGCGAGCGATTCAACGGGGAGGGCTTTCGCGGCAGGAACGGATCGGTGTTGGATGTTAGCGGGACTTTCCCCAACGGGCACAAGTTCGCCACGCTCTCCGAGTACAAGGAAGGCCTGATGTCGCGGAAGGACAAGTTTGCCCGGGCGCTGAGCATCAAGATGTTAACCTATGCCTTGTGCCGCCCCGTTGGATACACGGACCACAAGTTGATCGAGTCGCTGGTTGGTACTTTGAAGAACGATGACTACCGAATTCAATCGCTGATCCACGCGATCGTGGCCAGCGAACCGTTCCAAACAAAATAGGAACACTGTAGCCACGTTCGCCAGAACGTGGGCCGCCCTGAAAATCACCCACGCTATGGCGAGCGTGGCTACATTTGGAGTCTGACATTGAATATCCACCACCGCCATATCGCCTTGCCCCGACGGACGTTTTTGAAGGGGGCTGGCATCACACTCGCGCTACCCTGGCTTGAGGCGATGAGTGTCCGGGCCGACTCGGTGACCACGGCCGAATCGATCGCCGCGGCGGAAACACCGCGTCGCGCGGTGTTTTGCTTTTTCGGACTGGGCATCAATGGCCGCGACTTCACACCGGCAGACACGGGGCCGGACTACACGACGACGCCCATCCTGAAACCGTTAGAAGCCCTGCGTCGCGACTTCACCGTCGTTTCAGGACTGAAGCTGACTCATTCCGGCGGTCATGTCGGTGATCGCACCTTTCTGACCGGCACGAACACGCGCAGCGCCGGCGCGAAGCTGCGTGTCTCGTGCGACCAGGAACTGGCCGCGGCGATCGGCCGGCAGACGCGCTTCCCGTCTCTGACGCTGGGCATCAAACGCGGCACCGGCTTCGGCGGCTATTACGACCAGACGCTCTCCTGGAGCCCGAGCGGTACGCCGATTCCGTCCGAGAATCGCCCACACGTCTTATTCGATCAGCTCTTTCGAAAAGAGACGGCCGATTCACTCGATGCTCGCGAAGCCGAATTCGTCCGCCGCGCGAGCGTCCTGGATTCGTTGCGCGACGAAGCGAAGCGTCTCAACGGCGCTCTGGGTGCCAACGACCGGCGAAAGCTGGATGAATACCTCACCGGCATCCGCGATCTCGAACGGCGGATGCAGGACGAGAAAGACTGGCTCCGCAAACCAAAGCCAAACGTCAAGCAGTTGGAGTTCGGCAAGGAACAAGGTCTTGATCCCAACAAGTCGGGGCTGGAGTATCGCCGTTATCAACGGTTAATGTTCGACGTCATTGCGCTGGCTCTGCAGACCGACAGCACGCGAGTGATCTCGTATTTGGCCCGCATGGACGGCTCAGACGGCACCGGCTCGTGGCGAGACATGGGCAATCCGTATAACTACCACGAAATGACTCATCACGGCGAAGACCCGGACAAGCTGAAGTGGTTCACGAAATCCGACATCTGGTATATGGAGGACTGGGCTTACTTCCTGAACAAGCTCAAGTCGATCGAGGAAGGTGACGGCACGCTGCTCGACCACACAATGGTCGCCTACGGCAGCAGCGGCGGCTCGATCAACGCCCACCACAATCACCACCTTCCCACGATGCTAGCTGGAGGCTCGCGTCTGGGCATCAAGCACCGAGGGCACATCCTCCAGGAAGACGTGCGCCTGGGCAATCTGTGGAGCACGATCTTCGATCGCATGCAGGTTCCGCTTCCTAAGAATTTTCAGGGTGGTGAAGCAAACGGCATCATTAAGGAATTTCTCTAATGAGGAAGTTCAACTGGCCCGTCGCTCCGCGAAAGTGTGCGTTCTTTCGCCGAGCGAAAGACGACATTCCAGGAGGTGCTGATGCGAACTTTCAATGAGATGCTTTCGCGGGATCACTTCGTGTCTTTCCTTTTGGGTGTTCTCTCGTTGGTGATTCCCGGATTCGTCGACGATTGCTGTTTCGCGGCCGAGAGTCCGTGCCTCCCACGCTCTGGCGAGCCTGGCGACAACGACTCTTAATGCGTTTTTTTTTGGAGACCAATTGATGAACCATGATGAATCAGGAATTCTCCTCGGACGTCGCGACTTGCTCGCGGGGTTGGGGACAGTGGCGGCTGGAATGGCCTTTGTGCAAAACTCGGTGGCCGATGAAAAGAACGCAGCAGCCCAAGTCGCGGATCGGTCGTCGAGCATTCGCATCACCGGAATGAAGACGTACTGGGTTGGGCCCGTGGTGTATGTGAAGATCGAAACGAATCTCGGCGTCAGTGGCTGGGGCGATTTGAAGGGTGTCGATCCGCGGCCGGCAAAGGTGCTCGTGGAGTCGTTGTTCGAATTGCTCGACGGCGAGAATCCGACGCGGATCGAATATCTTTGGCAGAAGTTGTTTCGAGCGCATCGCAACCTGCGTGGTGGTGCGCTGATGGTCCACTCGATCGCCGCCATCGACATCGCGTTGTGGGACTTGGTGGGCAAGTTGTGGAAAGTGCCGGTTTACCGAATGCTCGGTGGGCCGACCCGCGATCGCATTCGTGTTTATCACACGGACAAAGCTCAAAAAGTTCCGCCGCACGGCATTTACGAGCATTCCGGCACGCCGACGGACATCGATCGCATGGTACAAGCGATTGGTCGCGCTCGCGAAAAAGTCGGACCGGACGGCGCCGTCATGTTTGACGCGCATTCCGCCGTGCCGCCGGCGACGCTGATACAACTCGCGGCGAAACTGAAACCGTACGATGTGCTGTTCATCGAAGAGCCGGCCGTGCCGGGCAACATCGAAGTCTTCAAACGGCTCAAGCAGCAGATCAACATTCCGCTGGCGACCGGAGAACGCGACCGGACGATCTGGGGCATGATTCCGTATTTGCAAGAAGGCGTCATCGACATCCTGCAGCCCGACTGCAATCACACGGGCGGCATCAGCCAGATGAAAAAGATCGCTGTGCTGGCCGAGGCGTTTCATGTACCGATCGCGCCGCATTGCACGGCGACGTTCCTGGGCATCGCGGCCAGCTTGCATGTGGTTTCGTCGATTCCGTTTTTGTTGATCCACGAGTTCTATCCGCAAAACGCCGGCTTCAACGTGCCCGGCCTGACGCGAATGGCCTTCGAACTCGACAAGGAAGGCTACGTCGGCTTGCCACCCGGTCCAGGTTTGGGCGTCGAAGTGGACGAGAAGCTGCTGGAGCAAGAATCAAAGAAGCCGCAAAAATATAAATGGCCCGGCGCGAAGCTGAAAGATGGATCAATCGCGGATTATTGATTCACACGCAAAGTAGCAGGCACATTCCGTGTGCCGTCCGCTCTGTTGGTTACGGCACACGGAGTGTGACTACTACTTCAAAGGAGATACAACATGAAAACCCGACGTGACTGGCTCGCTTCTGTAGGAGCCGTGGCTGCTGGCGGATTCGCTTTAAATGCGGCGATGGGCATGGGAGACGAAAACAATCCTGCGGCCAACGTCGCCGACAAAACGACCACGATCAAGATCACGAATCTCACAGCCACTCCCATGCAGCGCAAAGTGTTTCTCAAGTTGGAAACAAATCACGGCGTCACCGGCTGGGGCGAGATCGATCAACTCGAACCCTACGTGGCCGCGAAACTGGCGCAGTCGCTGTTTGAATTGCTCGACGGCGAAAACCCGACGCGTATCGAACACCTGTGGCAAAAGATCTACCGCTCGCACCGCGACATGCGCGGCGGACCGTTCATGACGCACACGCTGGCCGGCATCGACATGGCATTGTGGGACATCACAGGCAAGCTGTGGGGCGCGCCAGTTTATCGACTGCTGGGCGGACCAACTCGCGACAAAGTCCTTTTCTATCCAACGCCAAAGGCCACCAAGGTCGGCTGCGGCCCGCAACCGTTCTCTGGCACTCCGACGCAGGTCGAAGCGATGGTGAAACAAGTCGAGAACGCTCGCAAACGCGTTGGGCCTGACGGCATTGTGATGTTTGACGCTCACTGCGCAATGCCGCCGCCGTTTCTGATTCAGTTCGCCTCGGCAATCAAGCCGTACGACGTGCTGTACATCGAAGAACCCGCCGTGCCAGGCAACATGGAAGTTTTCAAACGCCTGAAAGAACAAATCAGCATCCCGTTGGCCGTGGGCGAACAAGCCCGCACGATTTGGGACGTGATCGGCTACTTGCACGCAGGCTGCGCCGACATCCTGCAAGTCGACTGCGCCCACACGGGCGGCATCACGCAGCTTCGCAAGATCGCAACGCTCGGCGAAGCGTACCATGTGCCGATCGCGCCGCACTGCGTCACGACCGATCTCGGCGCGACCGCCAGCCTGCATTGCAGCGCGGCAGTTCCGTTCTTCCTGATCCATGAATACTATCCCAGCATCTCGCCGCCCGGCCTCATCAAGAAAAACTGGTCGATCGACAAAGACGGCTACGCGACCTTGCCTGAAGGAACGGGCTTATGCTGCGAAGTCGACGAAGCGAAACTGGCCGAAATCGCCAAGACACCCAGCAAACCAGAATGGCCGAC
>CAUZVF010000192.1:0-7865 GCA_963582955.1 Planctomycetota bacterium | reverse complement strand
TCCGCGGCGATTCGTTTTGAGCAAGAACTGTGGCAGGCAGCGATCCAGCGTCATGCGATGCACCAGACCGCTGACTCCCACAAAGCTGGTCAGCACGGCACCGCTCAGGACGAGCACTGCATCGATTGAAATCAGTGTGGCAAGCCATCCGCCGCCGACGGCCTCTCCCATGTCGGCGAGCAAGGACTGCTTGTTTTGATCGTTGATATTCGAAATGGGAATCACCGCCAACGCCAACAACGCCATCGCTGGATTGAAGAAGCTGACGGCCAGCCACATGTTTCTCAGGGTCTTGGGGAAAACTCCTTCCTTCTGTTCCTCGACAAAGTTCGCGGAACTCTCGAAACCGGATATACCAAGTAGCGCAGCCGCGAACCCAAAAAACAGTGCCGTGGTCACCCCAAACTCCGACGGTGTCGCCATATTGTCTGTAAACGTGCCGATGCCATCCTTCGCGATGAAAATCAGGCCGACAACCAGTAACAGCATCAGAGAGCTGAGGTGCAAAATGAAGATGCCGATCGCCACGAACGCCGATTCGCTGATGCCAATAATCGTCAGCACCATGAACACGGCCAGTAACCCGGTCGTTGATCCGATAATGACCCAATGATCCCAATGCCCTTCAAAAGGCACTTGCAAGTAGTGAATCGCTTCGTTCGCGGATAATACGGCCGTTGCCATGTACGACAGGATCGTCAGGCACGCTGCAATCGACGCTCGAAACTTGCTGGTTGTGTTGAGCAATGCGTTGTAGGCGCCGCCGTTTAACGGCAGGGCACCAACGACCTCGGCATAAATCGACCGGAACAGGAACAGCAATCCGGCCACCATCAACAGCGCCAACGGAGCCCACCGGCCCGCCACCAGGATCGCCAGAGCGGAAACGTATAAACACGACGACGTGATGTCGTTACCGCAAATCGCCGTGGCCGCCAGTTGGCCCAATCCGCCATGTTTGTGTTCGGTGATATGAGATTCGGCCGATTCTGGGGAATTCGTTTCCGTCGACACACTGTGTTTCCTGCGGATGTATTCTATTTGTCTTGTTGAAACCCGTGGGGATCGTAATCCGAGACTAAATGGATCATCTTGCCGCTGATTCCGCTGGGAGCGGGACTTGAGACTTCGACATCAAATACCCAAACAAGTCACGGATGTCGGTTTCCGAAAGTTGTTTCAGGACACCGTCGGGCATCAGCGATTTCTTGGTTTCATTGATTTCCGCAACGTCGGATCGGTCGATCGTCAGCCGCTCTTTCTGAGTTTGCACGGTTAGCGTGCGTTCGGTTTTGGCGACAACGACGCCCGTGATAATTCGGCCGCTGTCGAGAGCAATCACCGAAACGCGGAAGTTGGCCGCGACCGAGGCGCTCGGATCGACGATGTTTTCCAGCAGGTAGTTGAGGTTCTTGCGATTGGCTCCCGTCAAATCGGGACCGTTGTTGCCGCCGGTTCCGTACAACGTGTGGCACGCCGCGCATGTCTTCGAAAATAGCATCCGTCCATGCGAGAGACTTGGCTGCTTCAAAGTCTTGCCGGACAGTTGCGTTCTCAGTGTTTCGATTTGTTGCTTTCGTTCGGCCGACGTTTCGCGGATTTCTCCCCAAACTTTCGCCAAACGTTTTGTCACCTGATCGTTGCCGAAACTCTGGATTTGCCGTGCGTGCCAGGCTGTCACCGAATTGCCGGGAAGCCGGCCCTTCTCGACCGCGGTGAGCATGGCCAATGCCCATTCAGGCCGAGACGAAAGCGTATCGACGGCATCGCTCTGGCCTTCCGGAGTCAGCCGGTGAATCTGATTCAGGATCAGCGCTGGGATCGAGGGATCATCACACGCCGCCAATGCGCGCACGACGTCGTGCTGAAGTTCGCGATCACCGATCAGTCCTTTTAGAATTACGAACAGATCGTCCGGGCGGTTTTCGGCCAAAGTATGAATGGCCTGTCGCCGCGAACTGGTGTCAGCGGTTGTGTCACGTGCGATCCGGCGCACCTCATCGAGCGCCCGGCCGTTACCGAATACGACTCCCAACTCGCGGACTTGATTGTTGATGGTCTCACTGCCGTTCTTCGAGAGCCCGGCCGCGACCGATTCCCATTTCGCCGGTTGCGGGGCCTTTCGCCAGCCACGCAGCGCCGCCGCCATTCCCGTCAACACATCCTGTCGAAGGATGCTGTCGCTTGATGACTCCAACAACGCCACCAATTTGGCGACCGATTGGGGAGACTCTTCAATCTCTCCCGTCAGACGCCGCGCGATGTATTGGCGGATGAGTGGAATCTTGCTTTGTGAAATCAGCCACACGGCCAAATCGGGATTCTCGACAACGGCGGGCTCGATGCCGTACCAAATCAGCAACGGCTGAGTGCGATCGGCGGCGTCTTGTTGGAAACTGACCAGCCCGCGAGCAACCGCGAAACGGTCGCGATAATCCAGTTCGTTCAGCGCCGACGCCAAATACAGACGCACGAGTCCCGATTGGTCGACGTTGGCCTGATCGATCAGCCGGTCGACGACATCGCGCCGCGGCGGGCCGTGAAGATCGATCAACATCCGAACGGCCCATGCGCGGACACGCTCGTCGCCGTATTTGAATTGCTCCATCAGCATCTTTTCGTTCAGTGCACCAACGGTCGCCATGCACCACAAATACCGAAGTCGCTCGTGAACGTGATACGGACGCTCGTAGCGTTCGAGCGGCCGCGCCATCCATTCGATGGCTTCCGCAATCGAACTGCCGGAGACGGCCCGTTCGTGCAGTAATCGACGAGCCGTACGTACTTCCCATTCGTTGTGGCTGACTTGCAACTTGGCGAGATCCAGATCACTCAGTTTCGACAAGTCAGCATGCTTCGGCGGGCGCGGCACGCCGTAGGTAATCTTGTAGATGCGGCCGGATGTGCGGTGGACACCGTCGTTCTCATGGCATTCGCCGATGTCGGACCAATCCAAAACGAAGACACCGCCGTCTCGGCCCTGAATCAGTTGGACACCACGGAACCACGGATCCTTCGACTGCATGAAGTCGGGCCGGTGACGCGCAGTGTATCCGTTACCTTGACGCTCGATCCGGTCGCGGTTCAGCCGTTGCCCGTGCAGATTCACCGTAAAGACACTATTGCGGTATTTGCGCGGCCAGTTCTCGCCCTGATAAATCATCAACCCGCAATGAGCGTGTCCGCCGCCGGCACGGTCGGTGGCGTCGGTGACGCCCAGCTTGCGGATTTCGTTCCAGACTTCTCCCTTGACGTCCCAGTGGAAATGGTCGGCCGTTTGTTCGATAACATCGTAAGTATGCGGATTGAAGTGCGTTCCATACATCCGGCGATATCGGGCACCCGGCACGACATGCCACAAATGCCCGATCACGGTGTTGATCATGAACATCTCACCGTTTTCGTCGTAATCGAATCCCCACGGATTCGTGCCGCCGTGCGCGACCACTTCGAATTCCTTGCGAGTCGGATGATACCGCCAGATTCCACAGTTGATACCCTTGCGCTTTGACGCAGCCGAACCGGGAATTCCCACCAACGACGTCTCAAGAATTCCGTGGCACCCGTAGAGCCACCCATCGGGTCCCCACCTCAAACCATTGACCAGGTTGTGCCGGATCGAGTCGGCTTTCCAGCCATCCAAAACGATCTGTGGCGGTCCGTCGGGAACATCGTCACCGTTGCGATCGGGGATGAACAACAAGTGCGGAGCACACAATGCCCACACGCCGCCGAAACCGATTTCGACGCTTGTCAGTCTGACTCCCTTGTCCCAAAAAACCGTGCGCTTGTCGAAACGCCCGTCGTGATCGACGTCATCCAAGATGATGATCCGGTCGTGCAGTTCGGTATCGAAACCACGCTCGCGTTCGGCATACGTATTGTTTTCGGCAACCCACAAACGCCCGCGTGCGTCGGTCGTCGCGGCAATCGGCTGCCGCACGTCCGGCTCGCCGGCAAACAGAGTTACCCGGAATCCCTTGGGAACACTGATCATCTTCAGCGCCGCGTCCGGAGTCGGCAACGGCACGCCAATCTTCTGAGTGTTGTAGACCTTGGGAAATTCGTCATCAGCGGCGCACGGCATAACGAGAAGGCACGCAACGAAAACTACGATCGACGGAAACAGCGTTCGGCTCATCGGTTCCCAGCCTGAATTCGATTCACGGGAGTCATGTTACGAAGCGACAGTGTACCGGACGTGCTGGCGAAACGCGAATCGAGAACCGACACCGTGCGCCGTCGTACAGTGTCGTCTTACGACGGCCTTTCCAGACGTCGAAGACCAATGACGTCGACGAGCCAATACAGCACTGCTTGTCGCGGTTCTGGTGACAATTAGACATTGGTTACCCATAATCCTCGCATGCAAGAAGTCCGCAAACGACGGTTGACAGAATTTCGTGACTGGGTCGCCGAACACGTCAGTGGCGATGAGAAAGGTGAATCCCAGCTATTCCTGGACCGCTTGTTCCAAGCGTTTGGCCAAAAGGGATTATTGGAGGTTGGCGGAAAACCGGAATTTCGGATCCGCAAATCGAAAGAGGATGGCGGCGGCACGGCGTTCGCCGATTACGTCTGGAAACCATTCGTGCTGATCGAGATGAAACGTCGTGGTGTCGATCTGAGCCGCGTTTATCGGCAGGCGTTTGATTATTGGACACGGCTGGTTCCCGGCCGGCCGCGTTGGGTCGTGTTGTGCAACTTCGACGAATTCTGGGTCTACGATTTCGAGACTCAGATGGACACGCCCGTCGATCAAGTCACGCTGGACGAACTGCCCGATCGCTTTGGCCCACTGGCATTCCTGTTTCCGACACAGGAAAGGCCCGTCTTTCAAAATGACCAAGAAGCCGTCACACGTGAGGCGGCGGACCGGCTGGCAACGTGTTTCAACAAACTGATCACACGCGGCGTCGATCGCGAGATCGCCCAGCGTTTCACGCTGCAGATGTTGGTTGCGTTGTTCTCCGAGGACATTGGTCTTTTAGAAAAGTACTTCGTCGCGCGTCTGTTGGGGGAATGCGACGAGCCGACACATAGCTTCGATTTGCTGGGCGGGCTGTTCGTCGAAATGAATTCACCCGGCCGCACGGCCGGCGGGCGGTTCAAGGGCGTTGATTATTTCAACGGCGGCCTGTTTGCCGAACCGGTTCGGCTGGAACTTTATTCCGATGAACTGAACCAACTGCGCGAGGCCGCCAAAGCGGATTGGTCGCGGGTCCGCCCGGAAATCTTCGGTACGCTGTTCGAACACTCGGTCGAACAAGACGAGCGGCACGCCTTCGGAGCCCACTTCACCAGCCACGTCGACATCATGAAGATCGTCGGTCCGACGATCATCGAGCCCTGGCGCGAACTGATCGAAAACGCCACCACGATCAAGCGGCTGAACGCCTTGCGGCAGCGGCTGGAACATCTGACGGTGCTCGATCCGGCCTGTGGCAGCGGCAATTTCCTGTACATCGCCTATCGCGAAATGAAACGCCTGGAAGCCCGCATCTTCGAGCGAATCGCCGAGATTTCGAAACGCGATACCGGCGACCAACGCCGGCTGGGCTTCGTGACCGCCCGCCAATTCTTCGGTATCGACATCAACTCGTTCGCGGTCGAGTTGGCCAAAGTCACGATGATGATCGCCCGCAAACTGGCGATCGACGAACTGCACGTCAACGAACAACCGCTGCCGCTGGACAATCTCGACGAGAACTTTATCGCCGGTGACGCGCTCATTCGATCTGAATCGATGGGACTCGATGGGACTCGATGAGGATCGCACGAATTGGCGGCGACCAATCCTGAAAGACGGTTGTCCGATCCCAATCTGCTGGCCGGCTGCCGACGTCATAATCGGCAACCCGCCGTTTCTTGATGCGAGGAGAATGACGCGGTGGCATGGTCCTGAGTATGTGAAAGCGTTGGAAGCGACTTTTGACGCAATAACTCGGCGTTCCGATTTCTGTGTTTATTGGTTTAGAAAATCACACGATCATCTGCCGCAGTGCACTTCGAAGGATGCGGTCGCCGGACGCGCCGGATTGGTCGGTACACAGAATATACGCAACAACGAGTCTCGGCAGGGCGGCTTAGATCACATCGTCAGCGGGGGCACAATTGTCGAAGCTGTCGACAACCAACCTTGGTCTGGCGAAGCGAACGTGCATGTTTCGATCGCCAACTGGGTTAAACACGCACCGTTAAACGAAAGCTCTCTCGTCGAAAGCCAATTGTTGATCCCGGCAGACAGAAAACTCTGGTTCAAGGTTGAGGCTGAGCCGGGAATGAAGAAAAGCCGCCAAGCCAATAAACTCGCGGCGAAACAGTATGAACTCGACAAACGCGAGTGTGCGTTAATCAATTCTGCGCTCTCAGATCAAACCGACGTGTCTACAGCCCTTGTGCTATCCGTCGCATGTAAGCCCAAACGTTGTTTTGAAGGGCTACAGCCGGGGCACAAGGGGTTTCGGATCTCGAAAGAAGAATACGCGAAGTTGACTGAAGATACCGCAGTAGCTGACGTGGTTTTTCCGTACTTGATCGCAACCAGCGTGCTCACAAGCCGCTTCCAAACACGCCCGGAATTCTTGATCGATTTCGCGGAGCGGGACATGCTTGACGCGTCACAATATCCAAGAGTGCTCGATATTGTCAGAGAGCGAGTGTTGCCAACTTGGCAATCGAACGCGCAAAAAGAACAGCGTAACACTGGCAAACACACCGGCGAACATCAGCGACGATTGCAAACCTGGTGGCAATTAAAACGGCGCCGTGGTGCGTTGACTCGAGTAATCGATACACTTGATCGTTTCGTTGTCTGCTCAAGACATACGAAGCGTCCTATCTTTGTTTTCCTCTCCTCTTCCGTTCGTCCCGATTCATCACTCACAGCATTTACATTCGAAGACGATTACAGTTTCGGCATCCTGCAATCAAACGCACACTGGCAGTGGTTCGTTGCAAAGTGTTCGAAACTCAAATCAGATTTCCGTTACACGCCGGAATCGGTCTTCAACACCTTCCCCTGGCCGCAATCGCCGAGCGAGTCGCAGATTGACGCGGTGGCGGAAGCGGGGCGTGAAGTGCGTCGGGTGCGGGGCGAGGCGCTTGGCAAGATCAAGGGCGGGCTGCGGGCTGTGTATCGCACGTTGGAATTGCCCGGCAAGAATCCTCTGAAAGATGCCCACGCCGCGCTCGACACCGCTGTTCTGGCCGCCTACGGTTTCTCAGCCAAAGAAGACCTGTTGGCCCAACTGCTCGCATTGAATCTGCAAGTCGCCGGGCGCATCGATGCCGGAGAACCCGTCACGTCGCCCGGAGTTCCACCCGTCTACCCGGATGCCACCAAGCTGATCACCGACGACTGCATTCGTCCGTGAATTCACTTCACGCGTTTTTCAAATCGCCACACTTCCAGAACGCACACGATTCGATCGTCTGGGAAAACTCGCAACTTTGCCCCCAGCGGTGGTATCAACAGAATTCGCCGCCCGGCTTCGCGGGATTCACCACATTCGGATGGATTCCGGCGAAGTCGTTCGTCGATTTCGTTTGCGGCGGCGGAAAGTTTCGAGCGATCCTCAGCATTGGAATTCGACCAGATTTCAGCCAACGAAGCTTCAGCCGACTGACTCCAAACGACCGTCCAGCTCACGATCGGCCTTCCAACTCCGCCAGAATGTCCGCCAACGGTCGGCTAGGTTCTTTCTCACGTCGATCGAGTTCTTCGACACTGGCTGGTGAATCAACTCCTTCATATAAAGATCGATCCACCACTGGCTGAAAATAGCCGAGCAGCCGGCCCGATTCGTCGCATAGTTCCAAACGTTCATTGAAGCCTTGAAGCTTTTCACCGGTTCTTTTATCGA
>CAUZVF010000191.1:0-7868 GCA_963582955.1 Planctomycetota bacterium | reverse complement strand
AGTTATTGTCATTCGTGAAAAATCGACGCTAATCCGCCACACTATCGGCGATGATCCGGTCGTAGGTCTTGCGGGCAACGTCGTACGCGGCGGCGGCGGCCTCGAGTTCTCCTTTGTGCTGATCCGCTTTGCCGATGTTGCCCTTCTTGGCGTTCCAACAGACATCGACAGCCTTGCGACACCATTCGGCGCTGCGACGACTCGAACGGATTGGTTTGTCGCCGACTTCGACAAACACCGGATTTGTGTGGACCGACGGTAGAATGCGGACCGCGATCCAGCTTGAATGCTTCAGCGGGATATCGAATTTTAGAGTTTGATTCGCTCCATCAGCCTCGATTTCTGTTCGAGCGACCGGGTAGCCATTAACGATGATCTCGACCGGCACTTTCCGCGAATTCGCGATGCGGCAGCGTTCGATGTGCCAATACGGCTTATGATCCAAACGAGCCTTGCGGATTCGTTCGGTTTCGGGAGTCGGTTTTTCGGCCAGCATGGCGGATGCATCAAACGACACATTGACCGTTCCCGGTTTTTCGAGATTCAGTTGGCTGATCTTGTTGCCCGAGCCTAGCTCGCCTAAACCAACATTGTTGACCTTAAAATCGAGGATGTGACTGCGTCCGTCGCCACAATAGCTGCGTCCCAGTTTGACTCCTTGAATCCAATTGTCGAACGTGAGGTTTTGCTTGGGATCGAGCTTCACATAGATTCGGCCCAGTCCGACTTTGTCGCCGTAGATGCACGGGAAGTCAGTTTCACCGCTAATACGAGTTCGAAATCCGCAGTTCAACGTGTGGTACCAAACATTCAATTCCCAGATTGACGGCGTATCGACGGCCGAGATGAAATCGCACACGTCGTGAGCAACCGTGACGACGTATTCGTTGGCTCCGATACCATCGAACCGCGGCATGGCGTAATCGGGCAGTTTGTCGGCATCGCGGCCCTGCCACCCGGCTGGGTTTCTGCGATAATTCACGAACTGCCGGCTGCCGTCTGGCATGATGTCGGGAAGTTGCAGCCCCCAGCCGCTGTGGCTGTAGCCCACGACACCGCCTTGTTCCTTACCCCACTTCAAAACGGGCAAAGTCCAACTGGGCCATTCTTCAATCACATCCGCGCCAGGATAATCGTCTTCGGAAAGTCCCAGCAGACACAGATGTCCGCAGTGGGACGACGGAAAGCCACTGACCTCGACGTCGTACCGCATCAGATAATTGGGGCGCGAAAGTGCGGAGACTTTTCCCTCGAAGTATTGCTTTTGCGAGTACCAACACGGCCCCCAACTCAGCACGCATCCGACATTCAGATCCTCGCCCAAAATGTGCCGCATCATGTCCGACGGTTTGACTCCCTCGGTCGGGCTGTCGTAGTGAGCACATCCGGCGGCGTGAATGTGATGGTCTCCTGAAAACCAGCGGCGTTTCGCGGGATGCGTCCAACGCTGCAAATTGAATTCGTGGCGCTGGCTGACAACGCCCGATTTGACAGTGAAGGTTTCGTGTTGGATGAAATACTCCGGCCCGCGGCTGACTTCCACCGTGAATTCGCCTGGAGGCAAATGGACCGACTCGCCATCGGCGCGATAAATCTGGTTGTGGAAGAAAAAGTCCGGTGCCAATCGCCGCGCCGGGTTCGGGTAAACGCGGCCGAACTTGTCGCGGATGACAAACGACGCGGTCGTGGGTTTTCCGTCGAAGTCGTTGATTCCCAAAACCACTTCCACCGCCGGCACGCAATCAAACAAGACCGGCACGCTGTTGCGAAAGCCTATGTCCTGAGTGCCTTGGCCGACATTGAACGCCAACTTCGCTTCCCGAAATCCGACGTCGCGGCTGTAGAGCTGAATGATGCGATATTCCAGTGCAAGTCCTGATAGCTTGGGCTTCAGTGGCTGCCGGTTATACATGGCAATGTCGAGAAATCGCTGCGAGGCCTCCGCCGGGGAAACGAGTTTTTGGTCTTTTTGTGGCTTCTGCCGACGGCCGCGTCCTCGCATATAGAGCGGAGCCGCGTTGGGACTTTCGGCCGCCAATTGCGGCGTGATTCCGGCTTCGTTGTGAACTTTGACGAGAAACGTCCGCCATCCTTGTTGGATCAGTTGTTTCTTCGCGGGTCCTTCAGCAACCTTGACCCGGCTTTCCGGGTTAATGTGCACGCCGACCAGACAGTGCTTATCCAGAATCTTCTGGATCGCTCGGCCGGATTCATCCGGTTCGGCTTTCATCGCGGCTCGAAGAGCTTTTTCGTCGTCAATGCCAAGCGGAGCCCCAACATGTTTCAATGCGTCGAGCAAACGCGCTGTCGCCGCGACAAGCGGTTGCTGTTCCACTTCGGCAACAAGCGGCAATCCGTCGGCACTGTTGGCGGTGTTACCAATTACAAAGACAAACGCAATGAACGTACAGATCATTGCTCGGCACGGAGTTGGTCGCAGTGAAATGAAAGAATTCATGTTGCCGAATCTCCTGGTGATTGATCTTCAATTGACCGGCTTGTCTTGCACACCGCCCGGCATACCGGAGACGGATAATTGTCGAGCGACGCGGGTGCGCTGTTTCGACAGCTCGTCCCGCAACGTGTGGTGGCTCTGAATTGTTACTTGGGCGTCGTCGCGGATGATGTCGAGATTAGTCATGATGACTTCGTCGCCTGGACCGATTCCCTGGGTAACGATTGCCAAAGACTGCAATTTGCGGCTGATCTTAACCGGGCGCCCTTGTGCCGTTTCCGACGACACAACGAAGACGCGGCCGTTGACGATCGAATCACGCGGGACCACGACAGCATCATGAAGGATCGGACCATCAATACGAGCATGAACGAAAGTCCCTGGGAGTAGCGGAACGTCTTGTTTGGAATTATCGACCTCGACGAAAGCCAGAACCGTTCGAGTCAAATGATCAGCCTCGGGCGCGATGCGGGTGACGTAACCATGCCAGCGGGCGGGTGCGGTTTCGTTTTCAGCCAAGTCGACGGGCGGCTGCTTACCAGCCTCAACTTCGCGGGCGAGTTTTGCGTAGTCATTTAGACTGAGAGCAACGGGAACTTCGATCTGTTCGTAATTCGTCAGTTTGACCAAGGGGTCACCAACCCGCATGTACTGCCCTTTTTCGACCATCACTTCGCTAAGAACACCGTTGAAAGGGGGACGCACTTGCGTACGCCGCACGTCCAATTGAGCGAGTTTCTTTTCTGCCGTCCGTGTCTTCAGCCGTGATTCGACTTGTTCGCGTTTGGTCTTGAACAACGTGTCTTCGTTTTCGAGTTTGATCAAGGCATCTTCGTATTTCCGCAGATCCAGCAAGGCGGTGGCCAATTCACTGGGACTGGCGATGCCCTTTTCTCGCAGTCCCTTGACGCGGTCGTATTCATCTTGAAAGACACCGTGGTCGCCGGCCGCTTTCTTGAGCCGCCGTGCGTTATTTTTCTGGATTTGTTCCAGTTGCCGAATCTCCACGTGATCTTGTTCGATCTGGCTTTCCGCTTGTGTCAGCCTTTCCTGGTACATTTCCGGATCGATTGACAGCAGCAAATCACCATCGATTCGCCGTGATTGGCCGGATTCGTCCGACGTCACGCCCTTGGATTGAAACGATTCACCAACCTCAAGTCTTGGATGTACCGAGACGACTTCGCCGCTGATCTGGGCGGACACCACGACGACATGCAGCGACCGAGCCGTACCGAATGCCGAGATGATCTCTTGCAGATCCGTGTGTTCAACATCAAAAACTTCGACGTTGTATGTTCTTTTCGGAATTTCGCGAGGTTGGGGCTGTGTCTTGAACGACGCCAGAAACATAAAAAGCCCGACGCCAACGACAAGTGCCAACAGCACGAAAACAACACTGAGAATCGTGCGGACCAATCCACGGCCCTTTTCAACGTGTGGCGCATCGATTGATTTCACGGGAGAATCAGTTGTCATCGCGCAGGCCGAACAAGCAGAATTTGTAATTGCAAAAGAAAATGACAGGCGGCATCAACGATTCTGACGAATCGATTCTTCCAATGATAGCTCGGCAGGCAAGCGGAATTTGCCGAACAAATGAAAAGCCGTCTGGATGGACGGCCTGTGCGGGCTTCTTCATAATTGGAACGGCTCTGCTTCGGACGATCGGAACATGTCATCCTCATTCAGTAACTGCCGAGAAATTGAGAATCCGGACATTCATCCTATGACGACACCTGTTGTAGCAACGGAATGTGAGACGCCAGAACGATTCACGGAATCCGAAGTCGAGCAATTCGGCCGCGAAGGATTTGTGATCGTACGCGGAATGGTCGAGGCAGACGTCATCAATGAGATGATTGCCTCGACGATGAGCGGATTGGACGGACTGATTGGTCCAATCGAGTACGAAGCCGACGTGCAATATCCGGGCTCGCCCGCGGAGTTTGATTCTCAAGGAGGGCTAACGGTTCGGCGGCTCAAGCAAGCGCTGTCGCGTGATTTTGTCTTCACCCAATGGCTGACTGATCCAAAACTCGTTTGCCGATTACAGCAGATTCTCGGCCGCACGGTGATCATGCCATTGGCTCATCACAATTGCATCATGACGAAACAGCCCGTTTACAGTAGCGACACCGGTTGGCATCAGGATATTCGCTACTGGTCATTCGAAAGTCCGGAACTGGTCAGCGTTTGGTTATCACTCGGCCATGAGTATCCCGACAACGGTTGTTTGCAATTGATTCCCGGTACACATCGAATCACATTTGACCGTAGCCGGCTGGATGAGAATCTATTTCTGAATCCTGATTTGCCCGAAAATCAGAAACTGATCAACTCGAAAATCCATGCCGAATTGCAACCGGGCGACGTCTTGTTCTTTCATTGCCGGACGCTGCATGCGGCGTCACGAAATTTCACCGACGAACCAAAGTTTTCAGCGGTGTTTACGTTTCGCGGCAATGACAATCCACCACGGCCCGGCACACGTTCGGCGTCGCTTCCAGAATTGTTGCTCACGCCGGAAACTCAAAACGAATCACTGTAGCCGGTTTCTTAGCCCGGATTATTCATGAGACCTGATGCCTTTGTCGCAAGATGCACGTGCAAAGTGAGTTACGGCTATTTTACCCAAAACACCGCGCATTTAAGCCTGAAGCGCCAGCGAAGGAAATGCCGGTACATTTCTTCGCTGGCGCTTCAGGCTTGAATAATCCGGGTTAGGGAACGGTGTTTTCGGCAATGAACCAATTTGGGAAAGTTCCGGAAACGATGGCACGCTTTGCGTCGCGAACGACCGTCATGCGAACCATATCGCCGGGTTGGTACCGTCGTAGCAAGTCTGATTTGAATTCGTCAAATGTTTGGTGTCGCGAGTCTCCTTGAATCGACACGATGACATCTCTTTTCTTCAGCTTCAGATTCGGCCCCAGGCCGGTGCCGCGTATGGATATGATGCGGATCGCCAATTCGTCTGCCTTGAATCCCTCTTCTTTGCGTTGCGATTTTGTCAGTGCATAGCCCCGCATGGCAAATGGAAATGGAACGCTCCGCATCGACCTGCGCCAACTGGTGTCGGTTTGGCGCCAGTCGGCCCCAACGACAAGTGAAATCGTGACGACTTTCGCGTTCTCGGATTCCGCGCCCCGTAGCACGATCACCGACACGGGCTGGTCATCGCGTGAGTGATGCAGTGCCCATCGAATGTCAAATTCGGAATGGACCGGGGTCTTATTGATTCCCACGATAACATCACCGGCTTGTAATCCCGCCTTCGCGGCGGACGAATCCGGCACGGTTTCTTGGATACGATGTCCATGCTTCGGATCGACCGTGATGCCGATGTTTTTCGGCAACGGATAAGGAAACAATTCGTTGCGTGTAAAATTGCCGTCGTGATACGACTGCAAAAGCCGATATTCCCGAATCTGGTGGCAGTGAACACATCCTTGATGGCTGGCGCGAAGCAACGGGATTTGTTCGGGCATTTTGAAGGGGCCGGACCGCGGCTGAACGATTGGCAAGCCAAATTGTTCCGTAGCGTCAGCTCGCTGGTTATGAACATCCAAGACTTCACGCATCGTTTGCAGCAGCGATTGCTTGTTCATTCGTCCTTCTGGCTTGCGTTCGTCGCGTCCGCCGTAACGGCTGTAAACATTCAGTTTCTCATCCACAAAGAACGCGGCCCAAGTTGTGTCATAATCGAATTCGAAACGTCGTAGGTCGATTCGGTTCATTCGCGTCACGCGCACACACACGAACCGGTCGCGCAGCCATTTCAGGTCGGAGTCGTCATGAGCAACCTGCCCATCCCAGAAAAAGCATTCGGGTCAACGGACGCAACGAAAAACGACGAATATCGGCTTCCCCGTCGCGGCGGCAATCCGTTGTCCTTCTTTCAAACTGGTCAGCCAACTGGAATCAACCTTCTGTGCCGGCAGATGTTGCGCTGCCAACAAGAGCAACAACAGCGTGATATTGAATGCGAAAGACGGTCGGACCATGTTGTTAACCTAACGCGGCGAAGCCGCAATCAAAGTCGCCTTTCGCTGTGCGAAAGTAGCGCTACTTTCGCGAAAGGCGACAGAAAGATGCACGCAAATGGCGCGGAAGTCTCAGTGAAAGACTCTAACGGGATTTGTTTTCGCGCGACAGGGTTATTCGCGGACGTTGCCAGGTTGAGAGCAGTTACTTGTCGGGAGACGTTGGAACGGACGGGACATCTTGGTCGGCTTCCGCTTCCATTTCGTCGGCAGCCGTGGCCGGTATCGCGTCTTCGATATGACCGGCCGTCGTGTTCTTGTCGAAGCCGATTTCGGCATGCACCGCACCCAGGAATTTTCCAATCCTACCGAAACGCCCTTGATACAACATTACCAAATAGGCGGGAACAAGAATCGGCCGGACAACGAATGTGTCCAACAATACGCCGAATGCCAGGGCGAATCCCAATTGGTGCATTCCGATCAGAGTTCCAAACATGAGCGAACAGAATGTGCCCGCCATGATCAGTCCGCAACTTGAAATGATTCCGCCCGTGCGTTCCAGCGCGACAATGACTCCGTCGACCGTTCCGTGTTTGATTTGCTCTTCGTCGATTCGCGTCATCAGGAAGATGTTGTAGTCTTCGCCGACGGCGATCAGGATCGTGAACAAGAACATGGGCACTTTCCAATCAAGTCCGCCGAAGCCAGCCGGATCGAAGAGATAGAATAAGACGAAAGTCACACCCAACGTTGCCAGATAACTAAAAAACACACTGATAATTAGGTACATCGAAATCGCGGGCCGTCGGAGCAGAATGACCAAAATCAGAAACACGCCATTCAGCACCAGAACGTTAATCTTGATTTGATCGCGGTCGGTGACTTCCTTCAGGTCGGCGATACTGGCGGTCGGCCCAATCGCCAGTATTTCCGTTTGCAGGGCGGTTTGCAGATCTTTGGCAGGTTTCAGCAAGACTTCGATGGCCGAGGAATCGCCACCCTCGTCGCGGATAACGCCGATCACGAGTTGTTTCTCCGCCGCGGAAGCAGCCAACGCTTCCTTCAGTTCGCTGAGATCATTCAGCGTACTGAGTTTCGAATCCACATGCTCGCCAACTCGGACAATGCGGTCGCCGGAGCGCAGGCCGGATTTGGCTGCTGGTGAGTCATCGATGATCTCGGTGATCCGCGGCGGGCCCGTCGGAGTGAGTACCACTCCTAACAAGATCCCGATGTATTCGGCGTTGACATTCTGGATCAAGTCTTTCAGATGCTGAATGCTGTGCCGCGAAAAGGGATCCTCTTTGAAGATCACATCAAGCCGGGCAGCATGTTCGCCGGATTTACTACTGACGTAATACTCGTGGGACATTTTCTGAACAAAAAGACGCTCCTGCAGCGTCAACTTCGAGTAGTCGAAAGAA
>CAUZVF010000190.1:0-7934 GCA_963582955.1 Planctomycetota bacterium | reverse complement strand
CTCTCGACCGCATCGGCCAGCATCATGACGCCGGCTTCGCGGGATTGCGGTTTCGGCCCCGGATAGCGGAACGAAGCCTCTTCCGCATCGGTCCGGTGGCCGGGTTGCTGATCGGCTTGTTTGGCGGCTTCGTGAAAGAAGTATTGTACCAATGTCGTCCCGTGATGCTGCTCGATAAAATCGATCAATTGCTGCGGCAGATTGTGTTGGACGGCCAACTCGACGCCGTCCTTGACATGGCCGATGATGATTAACGTGCTCATCGCGGGCGCCAAGTCTTTGTGAAGGCTCTTGTCGCCCTCGCTCATATTTTCGACGAAATACTCGGGTTTCATCATCTTGCCGATGTCGTGGAAATACGCGCCGACGCGGACTAACAATCCATTCGCACCAATCCGGTCGGCGGCTGCCTCGCCAATGGTCGCGACCGAGACTGAGTGGTTGTACGTCCCAGGAGCCCGGCGTATTAGCTCTTGCAGCATCGGATGCGAGATGTCACTGAGTTCCAACAGGCTGATGTCCGTAACGACGCCGAACGAAGATTCGATGAACGGCAAGCTGCCGGCAACCAGGTATCCCGCCGCCAAACAACAGGCCGCGCCTCGCAGGCTTCCAAACAGCAATGTCTGATCGGTCCAAATTCCGGCCAGTGACTGAGTCTGCATGATGCCGGTTCCCCACGACATGACAAAATATGTCAACGCGACCAGGAAACCGACCTTGATCAAAGTCGAACGCGACGAAACCTGTGAAAGCGGAAGCACCGACGTCGCCGAGACACTCATCAGAAGAACAAACTGGCCGAGATCATTCACTGTCGAGAGCGTCAAAATCAGACTCAACACGAATCCTGTCAGCGCGGCGAACACTTGATCGTAAGCGATCGCCAGAATCATGACGGTCACGATCACGGGAATGACCTCGCCGCGCCACGAGCCGCTGGCAACAAACCTGCCAATGGCAATGGCCACGACAATCGCCACAAGATAAACACCCAACTGGCTGGCGCTACGGGCAAGACGCGCTTCATTTCTCACGAGGTAATAGCCGATCAAGACGGCGAGGACCAAGATCATCAGAAAGTTCGTCCCCAATCGAATCAGTCGCTGCCCAAGACTGATCGACCGCTCGATTTCGTCATACTCGGCGTGCAAGACATCCAGCCGCTCTTCGTCGATGACCTGTCCGGGCTCGACCAGGACTTGGTTGCGGTTGAAGTAGTCGTATTGGTCCCTAACGTTGTCGCGGGCATCGCGGAGTGCCTGTTGCCGTGCCTGGTCATCAAATCGCAAAGTCGTTGGCAGATTTGTCGCCAGCCAACTGGCCATCATGGGGCGAATCGACGTCCACTCGTCAGAACTCGGCCAGTTGCGGCCAATGACTCCGGAATCGGTCAGAACGTCACGGGGCAGGACGGCAGCGACTGTTGAATTCGACCATCGGACGGAATCATCGGACGGGTCACGGACGGAAATTCGATGGCTGGGCCGCAATTTGAGCTGTGCAAGATCATTCTCGCTGATGATTCCGGTCATCTTTAACGGCTCGATCAAGACCTCGAACTGCTTGACAAATTCGTCGATTCTAGGATTCAACGTGACATCAACGATCACGTTTTGTCCGTCGGGACCAATACTCGGTTCCTGAGCGAAGCTTGAACGCAGTTCATCGAATCGTTTAGCAATCACCTCGTCCGAGACTTCCGTTTCGTCAGCCGAAGTTCCCACGGCAATCAGCCCGAAATACCGTCGGCATTCTTCGGAAACTTCCGCCAACGTCGCGGCACGGATCAGTTCCTCGAGATTGCCGCGCAGTTTGACCGGCAGGGAACGCAACGGCTCGACGTCATTCTGAAAATAATACGGAACGGCGGCGACACGGTCGGCTTGAGCCTGTTGAGTCTTCAGACGACTGACTCTCGAAAAGTCGATCTTTGCCAGAATACCGCGTGAAGGATGATCTCCTAACCGGTGCGTGAATGAAGTTTTCCAACCTTCGACGGCCGCCAGCATGCCAAGAATGGCCGCAGCGACGATCATTAAACGCAGCACGACACTGCGATCGTGGATCACTTCGTCGATGCGGCCGGCAACGGTCGACGACGCACCAATCGCCGCAGCGCGCGACGACCGTGTTCGCTTCGATGATCTGAGGCCAAAAAGCGGCATTTTCGTGGAATAGCACTACGCGGAATTCGGCGTCAGGTGCCCTTTCGCATGAATTACATCGAGATGAATTTCGCCGCGGCTTATTTCTTTCGAGGCTCTCGCGGTTTGCGCTGGCGGTCGTAAGCACGCACAATCTCACTCACCAAACGATGGCGGACGATATCGCGCCGCGTCAATTCGACAGCACCGACTCCGTCAATACTGTGAAGACGCCGCATGGCATCGGTCAAGCCACAAGGCACGTCGCCTTCCAGATCGATTTGCGTTGTGTCGCCGGTCACCACGATTTTCGAATCCGTTCCCATTCGAGTCAGGAACATTTGCATCTGAGTAATGGTCGTGTTCTGTCCCTCGTCGAGGATAATAAATGTGTCGTTCAATGTGCGGCCGCGCATGTATGCCAGTGGAGCAATCTCAATCACGTCATTTTCGATGTATCGCTTGACTTGTTCGAAGCCGAGGATGTCGCCCAACGCATCCAGCAAGGGCCGCAGGTACGGGTTCACTTTGGCGAGCATGTCACCGGGCAGAAATCCCAGTTTTTCTCCGGCTTCGACGGCCGGCCGAACCAGGACGATCTTGCGGACCATTTCCTGCCGTAACCAGTTGACGGCCATCGCGACGGCGAGATAAGTTTTTCCCGTTCCCGCGGGGCCGGCACAAAACACGAGATCGTTTTCCCGAATTGCTTTGACGTATCCCGCTTGGCCTGACGTGCGGGGATGGATCTTCTTGGCTTTTTCGAACAGATCGATCGCCGCGTTGTCATCGTTCGCGCCGTTCGACACGTCACTGGCCCGTACGTCACTGGCCCGTACGTCACCGACTTGTGTTGCCGTTTCGACAACTTCAATTCCCAGCACACGATCGACCTCGGTGTCGAGCAAAGTGCCGCGTTGTTCCACGATCGCGCGCAGCTCGGAAAAGACCTCGAGACCACGTTCGATTTGATCGTCATTGCCGTGAAGCCGCAGTTCGTCACCGCGCAACACAATTTCCAGCCCCACGGTATCGCGAACCTGGCGCAAGTGCCGGTCTCTGGCTCCGAAGAGCGTCCGAATCTGTTCCTGATTCTCGAAGAGTATTGTCGCTTCGGACATTCCGGGCATCGCAAGGAAGGATTGGAAGGGCCGCAGCTCACTACGGCCTTATCTGAAATTCTACTACAGCCCTGACCCCAGGGAAAGCGGTTGGTTCGACGACTTTGCAAGTTATTTAATTACTTGAGTTTGCGCACGCAACGCCTGACTGTTCTGAACGATTAAATCGGACTTTCGGTGCCGATCAGCGCTTTCGGCGCTCAGAATAAACAACCGTTGGTTGCGCTCAGAATTGGGCTTCCATTGGGCCGAATCAGCGGTCGGATTCGCGACGATCCACGGCATGTCACTTTGGTGAGATTGATGCGGTTACCAGCCAATTTCGAGGCTCGCATTGTTATCGCCGAGTTTCTCCCGCCAGGGCGAGACCAAATCATCCCGGCAAATGTGTGTTTGTAGCGATTCGCCTAAAGATGCCGATTGCCCTGGTTCGATCAGATTGATGTAGGAGCGTTCCGCGCCGTCTCGCATTAAGACTGTCTGATTCCACCGTCGACCCTGTTCACATAGCAGCTCAAACTGACTAGAGGACAAATAGGTTATGTACGAAACATTTTTTGGGCTTAACCGCCGTCCCTTTTTGGCAACTCCAGATGCGAGTTGTTTTGTCGCGACCGATTCGAATCAAGAAGCACTCGATGCCTTAATCGTCTGTGCCGAGAGCGGTCAGGGAATTGGAATCTTGACCGCCGACGCCGGCTTGGGAAAGACGACGATTTGCCAGCGATTGGTTCAAGAGTTGGACGGCCCGTTCCGCACGGTCTATCTCGGCAATTGCAATTTTTCGGCACGCCAAGCATTGCTGCAAGCGATTTTGTACGAATTGGGACATCCCTACAGCCGGATGCCGGAAGACGAACTTCGTCTGGAACTGAAGACCGCGGTCAAATCCGCACGGCCCGAGAAACAAGGGATCGTTCTTGTTTTCGATGAAGCACACCTTCTGGAAGAAGGCCTGCTGGAAGAAATTCGTACGCTGGCCGATTTCTCCGAAGACGCCCATCCGCTGATCCGCGTCGTATTAAGCGGACAATTGAGCCTCGAGGAACGATTGATCAATCCGGACCTTGACGCGTTAAACCAACGTGTCCGTTGCCATGTAACGCTGCCAACGTTGACACAGCTTGAATCCGCGACGTATCTCGCTCACCGCCTTCGCTGGGCCAGTGGCGAGATTGACAAAATCTTTACGCCGGAAGCCGTGCGATTGATTGCCCATTCCGGCGACGGAAATCCGCGATGTCTGAACCAATTGGCCGACCACAGCCTGCTGCTGGCGTTTGTCGCCGAGGCCCATCCCGTCAGCGAAGCGATCGTCCGAGATGCCTTGAACGACATGCGGCAGTTGCCGCTACAAATGAACGAACCGAGTTTCGAGCAACCGATGGCCAACGATGTTCAACATCGCGAAGAAACAGAATTCGTGACGGACTTCGAACACGACCAAACAGATTGCGAGAACGAGCAAACCAATCACGGCCACGAATCGCACTCCATTGAAACAGAAGCGACGTCATCGTTTCCCGATGAACAGGAATCGGGTTTCTCGCAACCAGAGATTGAATCACACGCATCATTTGGCGATGACGCAAGTTTCCAAGAGTCTCCACCGATCGATCCGCAAAGTATCGTCTCGTTTGAGGTTGGAGCGGAATGCGACTCGGATCCGACGACGCCAACCAACGAACTGACGGAGTCTGATCCCAATAAAGACAGAGCAGACACCGAAGCACAAGATTCATCCGAACATATGATTCAAATACCAAGTACCATTCAGAATCATTCCATCAACGGATATGATCAGTTTGCGGACATTCAGATGCCAGATTCCGCGGATCCCATTGAAGAATTGAATCACGATCGGTCCGAACAGGCACATCACGCCGACAGTGCCGTTGAAATTCGAGAGCAGGCTCAATTCGAAGAAGAGGTCGTCTTCGACCGGTACGCGGCACTCGACAACGGGCAAAGCGTGCCTGACACGGAAGGAATTGTTTGGGAATTAACCCAACGCGACGACGTGACAATTTCTACCGACGCAAGTCAGGTTGATGTGAATCGCGAATCAGCCTCGGAAGAAATCAGTGAAGACACTGAACGGCACTGCGACGACCTTCAACACGAGATTGAAGAGGTTGCCGCGCACGAATCTGAAAATAGCCAATCGCGTGATTTCGAGGAATCCGATGATTCGATCGATGATCGTGAATTAGCGTTCGAGCCAACCAGCCAGAACGACCATGACTCTGAATCGGACTTCAACAGCGAAATTGAAAGTGAAGGCAGTTCATCGCGGGATGCGATGCCGGATGTGATTATCGAAACCATTGTGCCAATCTTGGAAAGTTCGGCGAATGATTGGATCTATCCAGACCAACAACTGGCCAGCCTCGAAGCCGTCGTAGCCGCGGGTTTGTCCGGAAACGACGAACTTGATCGTACCGAAAGCGACATTTTGGCCACATCCGAACTTGTGTCGAACATGGTCTCCGAATCGGAAGACATCGAGCACCAAATCGGTTCCGACGTACTCGATATGTGTCTGGAAACACAGCAGACGATTCTCGATCGGCTGGATGAAATCGAACTCGCCGAAGACGAACCGCCGTACGAGGAATCACAGTACGTACAAGAATACGATGTGATCGAGCCCGAACACGATGAGCCGGTCATTCAACAGGAAGATTCACCGGCGAGGCCATTCGACACCGACGATTCCGAGTTCCGGAATTCCAAAGACACGTCGAGCCGTCGGTCGGAAGCGCTGAGTTCCGGTCCTCGGCCCTACGGTCGTCTCTTTAGTGAATTGCGTCGTCGACAAGGACGTTGATGAGAGGTCGTTTCAAAACCTAAGTTGTTGAACGCCGCCATCGAGGCTTGTCCCCGTTGAGCGAAGAGTGACCGCTAGACTTCAACCAAAAGACAAGTTAATTGCCGTCTAGCACGCGAAGAATCGCATCAATGTCATTCTCGACGGCGATCGCCGTGTTCGCGTGCGGTACCGTGTCGACTTCGAACTCGCGGAGCCGGTCGTCGATTTGATCGGCGGTCGACGAGTGATAGCTGACTGTTGCCGTGGGATCTTTCAGCAGATGTCCCGTCAAGACACACGCGACGCGGTCGCTGGCCGTGATCACGCCTTCTTCTCGTAACAGTTTCGTGCCGGCGATTGATGCCGCGCTGGCCGGTTCGCATCCGAATCCGCCAGCACCGACGATGGCTTTGGCGTCCAAGATTTGTTGGTCGGTGACCTGACGCACAACTCCATCACATGTTTCCAATGCACGCAGGCAACGCATCAGGCTAACGGGGCGGTTAATTTCGATCGCGGTCGCGAGTGTCGAAGCGCGTCGCTTCTGAGCATCCATTTCCGCGAAAAACTGTCCGATCTTCGCATCGTCGACGTTGCCGCCGTTCCAGCGGACGCCCAGTTGTTCGTAAATCTGATACAAAGTGTTCGCACCGACGGCGTTGATGACGGCCATCCGTGGAATCCGATCGATCAGTCCCAGTTGCTTCAGTTCTGCAAGAGCTTTTCCAAACGCGCTCGAGTTTCCAAGATTCCCGCCGGGGACAACGATCCAATCAGGCGGTTCCCAATCGAGACCTTCCAGAATGCGGTAGACCGTCGTCTTCTGGCCTTCCAATCGAAACGGATTGACGCTGTTACACAAGTAAATGTCTCGTTTCTCGCACGCTTCGCACACGCGCTGCAAGGCGTCGTCAAAATCGCCTTGAATCTGCAACGTTGTCGCTCCGTAGTCAAGCGATTGCGACAGCTTGCCGTAGGCGATCTTTCCGCTCCCAATAAACACGACGACATCGAACAATTGTGTTGAGCTGGCAAAGATGGCAAGTGACGCACTGGTATTGCCCGTGGAAGCACATGCGGCCACTTTCGCTCCGACCATTCGCGCATGCGTCGAAGCGGCCGTCATGCCGTTGTCTTTGAAACTCCCCGACGGATTCAATCCTTCGTACTGCAGGAATAACCGGTTCGTGTCGAGCCCGACGAATTGCTCGATGCTCGCCGAACCACGCAACATTGTTTGGCCTTCGCCGATCGAGACGATTTGATCTTCCTTGGCAAACGGCAACAACTCACGAAATCGCCAAACGCCACTGAAATCAGCGGGATTCCGCCGGTTGTTCCAACGCGTTTCAAATTCCCGCAACGAGCCGGGAACATTGACCCGATCCCATTCGTAATCGATGTCCAGCAAGCTGCCGCAAGACGGGCACGCGGCATGAGTTTCCGAGATGCCAAGTTTGACGTCGCAATCCGGAGACATGCACGATTGGAATGCAAATTCGGCCGAGGTGATCGCGGAAATTGGAGTGCTCCGATCGTCATCGAGGAAACTTGGTAACCCAGTAATCCGCTGCCACTTCGCTTGCGCTCTTTGAAGCCGCGGAGCGGCGGCAGCAAATAGCCTGGGGCGTGAGCCCCAGGTTTTTGGGGACAATTTGTTCCGTGAGCCCCGGAGGGACGGCAGCAAATTGTGCGCGCATGTGCTGTCGCCCCTCCGGGGCTAAGACCTCGTTTTGCTTTAGTTTTCCTGGGGCTTCCGCCCCAGGCTATTCGCTGTCGTCCCTCCGGGACTATCAATTGCGCAACTTCAAAACTTACGCTTCGGGTTAGTATTCTGCGGAGTTGCGTCCTAAG
>CAUZVF010000189.1:0-7949 GCA_963582955.1 Planctomycetota bacterium | reverse complement strand
AAGTAAGCCTGTGTGGGGATTCCGGCTCCAGACCCCGGCACGTTTGTGAAACGACGGCTATTTGAATTCCATCTTCACCCAAAACAGCCGTTGACGGTCGCCGCGAGTTCTCAGGTCTTCCAGCATGTCTTGTAGATCAGGGCGAAGGAAGTCGTTGAATCGCCGGCGGCCTTTGATCTCAACGCGGACGCGGCGGTCGAAATCGACGAAGTCCGGTGAGAGCCAGATCGTCGTTTTCTTGGCGCCGGATCGGATGCTGACAGTGTTTCCTTCGCTGACTCGCGCATTCAATATCATTTTCTTGACGCGCAATCTGCGATTCTTGGGCGGGCCATCCAACGACAATGTCTGAGGCAAATCGTCCAACTTGACCCAATAGAATCGGTTGTCGGTAGGCCTGACAATCTTGACGTCGATTTCCCGCGGTGGTTTGGGGCGTTGATGCCGGTCCATCCAATCGAACAGACGGTGAATTTCTTCGTAGTACGTTTCGTAACCGCGTCCTTCATATTCGACGTACATTATGTTAAAGCCGCGTCGCAGCATGGCTCCGATATCGCGCATATTTCGGGCGAGCGTGTCGCGGTCAAGTTCTCCGACGACGACATACCAGGGCAGAGATTTCGCATTGTTGATGTAGTACTTGCAGATACCATCGCTGACTCCCGTGATGGGAATCACGCCGGCGAAAATATCGGGATGCGACATGCCGATGTCGAAAGCCGCATCGCCGCCCATTCCGTGTCCGGCCAGAAAAATGCGATCGGAATTGACATTGAAGCGTTTGCGCGCGTTTCGAATCGATTCAATCACAATTCGGTGCGTGCGAGCACTGTAATCGTACACTGCCTGCTTATCCTGCGAGTATTCCGGAGCGATGACGATGTAACCGCGCCGTTGAGATTGCAGTGGCCGGGTTGCAGTGCCGCCCCACCATGTCAATTCTTTCACGGCAGTGCGACGGGCCGAATGAAGAGCGACAATCATGGGGTAGGAATGGTGGTGGTTGTATCCCGTCGGCAACAACACTTGATATCGCACCTCGGAACCCGCCGTTTCGCCGTCTTTGTCCCTACCTTTGTCGGTCGCGACAGTGACCGAAAAGGCCGCTCCGACCCGCAAGTTCGGAGTTTCGATCGCCGGAGGCAGCAAGGCAATCATCTGCAGAATCGTCTTCGCACTGACGCCTTCCAGCCGTTGAAGACTGACGAGCTTCGTTTTACGCAGATTGAAATCGTCGGTTCGCAGAATATCCATAATGGTGAACCGCGCGTCCCACAGACGTAACGCCACTTCAAGATTCGGCCCCGCGTTCGCGGAGCCCAGCAGCCAGCCGGAATAAGCCAAAGCCAGTTTTTCCTCGGCGGCCAGCGTCTTATCATCGGCCAGATTCAGGAATGCATCCAAACGTCCGAGCGTTTCGTAGTTGAGTTCTTCCGTGACGGTCGAACGCCGAGGCGCGATTTCTTTGATTTGTTTTTCGTCCTTGAGTTCCGCTTGCAAATCACCCAGCAATGCCAAAGCGAGTTCACCGTTGCTGCGCGCCTGGTCGTAATCCAAGATCAATCCGCGAACGTCACGGCGGACCGTCGCACTGGCCTTTTGGACGGGAAACCGTTTCGACGCCGTGTAAACCAGAGCATGCTGGCCGGCCAGCCGTCGGCGCTGCAATTCCACGAGCAGTTGTTGACACATCAACTGCCGGACTTCGCCCAGCTTGACGGCGGTCCGGTCGGCGTATTCCGTGAAATCCTTCTGGATACTTTCGAGTTCGCGTTCCGAGTGACGGTACATGCCTGCTTGGGCATAGAACCTCGCGATCATCATACGGTCTTCCGGGTTTTGCTGGTCGGTCACGTTGCGAATCATGGCATCGAGAATCGGCTGCTCGACCGACGTCGTGGCGATGGCGTATTCCCAATGCTCTTTCAGGCCAGTGATATTGATTTGTTTTGGAGTAATCAACGTGACGCCTTGAAGGATCGGGCGTGGGCCGTTAAGCGTCTTCAACGTCACCGTCCTCCAGCCAAATTTTGTGAATTCCGTGGCACTCATGAACATTCCAACTTGAGCGAGCATTTTGCTGCGTCCGCGGGTGCGTTGGGGGATCTTGAATTTGTCATACTTCGAAAGTTCGGCTTGTGGAATTACTTGAAGCCGCTGGCGACGCGGAACGAAACACCGTTTGTATCCCTCATCGATTAAAAGAATCGGGTAGACCGCAATTTCTCCCGCACTGCGGTTCCCAGATCCATCGAGCGATTGGACGAAGAATGCCTTACCCTCCAGAACGAGGCCGTTTTTCAAATGCACTTCGTCGGCACGGACACGATTGCTTGCTAATTGCGGCAGACACGTCAGCATCGCAATCGCAAACAGAAGGGCATCGCGGAAGACGCTGCTGTTGAAACGAGACATTGATTGCACTTTCGAGTCACGGTGCGTTGATGCCGATCACGAGACGAAACGGCGGATTATCGCCATAGATCATATCGGCCTGCAAACGTGCGCTTATCCTGATGAAATCCAAAAACCCGGCTTCCGCGGGGTGCCGGGTTTAGGACGAAATTCAGGTTTTGACAGTTCCGCGAATCCGGCTGCCGGAAACAGTCGGAATTACGATCCGAATTGCTGTTTCAACCAAGGTATCAGCCACTCTTTCCCGGCGTAGATCAGCCCGGCGATCACGCCGCCGATTACGGCAAGATAGATGAGGAATCCCACGAGTCCCATGAATCCCTCGCCCTTTCGGACCAACCACTTCCAGCGTTTGCGACCGCGTTCCTGCTTGTCAATCTTGGAATACATGTCGCGCATGTAGTCAGATCGCCCTTCATTTTGGGCTTTGACCAGCCGCTTTTTCATGATGCTTTCGAATTCGGGAAACGACGCCAGCGGCATGAACTGCGTGTTCATCGATTGTTTTGCCTGACCTTTCAAATCGATCAATTCACCACGCAGCCCTTGCAGAATCTGCTCGGTCGTCATCCGGCTAATCGTTAGTTTTCCTTTGGCATTCGTATGCTTGATGTACCACTTTTCATCAACTTTCGACTTATTCTGCGAAACGCGTTCGGCATCCTCGGCCGATGACAACGGAACGGCTGACTTTTGGCTGGCCTTGAGCTTCACTTCCGCCGCGCTGGATCGTCCGACTTGTGTTGTCACCAATGCCGCTTCGGCGCCCTCGATGAAACTCAGCACCGGGCTGGCAAGCCCCAGGCCGTCGATGGCCGCGATAACTTCGTCACAGTTCTTGTAACGATGATCGGGATTTTGCGCGATCAGCTTGTCGATGATCAAATCGAGTTTTTCGGGGATCGCCGAGTTCAGCGATTTGGCCGGCGCGTACTTGCCCTTCTCTTTCGCCGTGATCAATTCCAGCATGTTGTCGCCGGTATACGGCAGTTCGCCGGTCAGGAAGTAATACAGCGTGACGCCCACGGCATAAATATCCGTCCGCAGGTCAACGTTCTTGGCATTGCGGGCTTGCTCGGGAGGCATGTAAAGCGGCGTCCCCAATCCCGTGCCGCTTTGAGTCATCGAAACATCTTCATCGGTGGCTTTGGCCAACCCAAAATCCGCAACCTTAATAGCACCTTTTTTCGTGACGAGGATGTTGTCGGGCTTGATGTCACGATGGATGATCGTCATGTCGTGTGCCGATTTGAGTGCGTGGGCACACATCAAAGTGGCGTGCAACGCATCGCCGATCGACAGCTTACCCAGCTCGTCCATCCAATCTTGCATACTTTGGCCATCGATAAATTCGATCGCGACAAAGTTCAGCCCCTTGTCTTCTTGGGCAGCGTAGATCTGAACGACGTTCGGGTGGTCGACGCGGGCCATCGAGCGGGCTTCGCGAATGAACCGATCGACAAAGTCCTTGCGTTTGGCCAACTCTTTCGAGAGCACTTTCAGGGCGACCTTGCGGTCAAGGCTGACTTGGTTGGCGAGATAAACTTCGCCCATGCCTCCTTGGCCCAGCTTTTTGATCAATTTGAATTCGCCGAGCTGCGTGACTTTCTTCGAAGCCGACTTGCCTTGTTTCGCCGGCTTCTTAGCCGGCTGTTGTTTGACTTGTGGCTTTGGTACGCCGCTGTCTTCGGTTGCCATGGTCTCACCCAAATCTGATCCGTCGGGTTGGCCGGTAATGGCAGTTTCATTCAGGTCCTCGACTTGCTTCTTTTGCGAGACAGGTCGCTTGGCATCTGAGGCAGCCATTGCAGTCACTCCCGGGCGAAATCAGAAATTCATAGATATAGGAATGGTTTTTGGGAAGAAAAACGCAGTGGCCCGAAGTTTGAAATATCTCGTCAAAAAAAGCAACGTCGTAATTCCAAGCCGTAAAGACCAACGACGATGCGACAATAAATGCGCGGTAGACCCTAACGATATTATGTTGACCGAACGCTGGTGAGGCAAACCTAAAAAAACGAGTTCTGCCGCATTTTTGCAATAACCAAAAAACACCACGGAATCCGATCGGGAGGGATTCTACCAACGAAAATCGTCACCGACCAGTTTTTCGTACGCTTCGATGTACTTTTCACGGGTCTTAACCACGATCTCGGCGGGCATTGACGGAGGTTCGCTGTCCTTGTCCCAGTCGGTTGTCTCCAGCCAGTCACGGACAAATTGCTTGTCGAACGAGGGCTGGCCTTTGCCTGGTTGGAATTGATCAATTGGCCAGAAGCGTGAGCTATCGGGTGTCAACACTTCGTCGATCAGCAAGATCTTTCCATCGCGCCATCCGAATTCAAATTTCGTATCGGCGATGATGATACCCTTGGTCTCGGCATATTCGGCGCCACGCTGATAAATGTCGAGGCTCAAATCCCGCAGCTGGCCGGCGGTATCCGCACCAACGACGTCGCACATCTGTTCGAACGAGATGTTGATGTCATGGCCAGACTCCTCCTTTGTTGCGGGAGTAAAGATCAGTTCGGGAAGTTGGTCGCTTTCGGTCAAACCGTCGGGCAGTTTGATTCCGCAAACCGAACCGTTCCGCTTGTATTCTTTCCAGCCGGACCCCGACAAGTAACCTCGCACAACGCACTCGATGGGAACGACATCTGTTTTCTTGACGACCATGGCGCGCCCGTCAAGTTCATCGCGGTTGACGTCATCCGGCAGTGGCAGCTCGTTGACGTCCATACTGATCAAATGATTGTCGACCTCAAGCCGGTCGAACCACATCTCACTAAGTTGCGTCAATACGCGGCCTTTGTCGGGAATCCCGTTTGGCAAAACCCAATCGAATGCACTGATGCGATCGGTTGCGATGAATAACAGCCGGTCGCCAAAGTCATAAATGTCGCGCACCTTGCCGCGGCGGACGTCTTTTCCCGGAATGGAACTCTTCATGAACGCGGTCTTGGCCGTGCTGGTGGGATTGGTCATATCAGTCCTTTTGATTTCAGGCTCTTTCCGAGTAGGTGAATCGGCGCGATCGGGCCACACTAAATGGTACAGGCAATTCGGAGCGTAAAATTCAGGAAAACTCGACTGTCGCGGCCGTACGGGCCGATATCCAAGTATTGTCCAGACGCGAGTTTATCAATGGTCAACTTCTTGAACAACAAACAACCGAGGACTACACTGGGTTGGTTCGTATTCTCTCGCGAGACGGTGGCTCGATACACGGAAGCCGTCCACCCATTTGCGAGCTTGCGTTGAAATCTCACAGCACGAGAGACTGTTTGTCTCCACTCGAAGGGCGAGCGTTGGCAAGTTCGGCGATGATGTGAGACTCGACATTGTGTTGACCACAATGCGGGAACACAAATGGGTGTTATGCGATTCGAAGTCCAGCCCGAAGAATTGCTGGATGAATGGCCGGAAGTCCATCAAGCCTACATCAGTGGTTTGGATGGCCGCGTTTACGCTACGCGTGTTGAAATCGACGGAAACATCGTCGAATGCCGCCGCCCAAATTCCGATAGTGGCAAAGTTCACATTACGTGGCCGGTTCCGGAATTCGGCCGCCCCGTGATTACGACGGCCAGCCTGCGGGAACAAGACCAGCCCTATATTTTGGCCGTCGAATTGGCGCGTGGAAAGATTTGCCAAATCCGTGACCAACTGGCGAACTGGCAGATCGTGGGAATGAAGATTCCCGACGAGTTCTTCGTTCCGCACAAGCAAGCCCACAAGTTGTTCGCGCAAGCCACGACGTCACAGGACAAACCGCGAGAGGCGAGCGCGCTTGCCACCGAAGCGATTACGTATGCGTTTCAGGCTGCCGAACTCTTGACGCAGGCCTACATTCAGCAGCGTCTGTCCGTGCGAAAACGAAAGAGTCCCACGATGCCCGTCTTGCTGGGATGCGATTTCGGCCAGGCACAACCGCAGTCGGAATGGGGCGATCAAGTCTGTACCGCCTTCACAGCCGCTTCCGCTTCGGTCGATTGGAAGATGATCGAACCGGAAGAAGGCGAATACAATTGGGAATTGTATGACGAGCAGGTGGAATGGTGCCTCGAGAATCGCATCCTTGTGAAAGGCGGGCCGCTGTTGGATCTCTCGCGCGGCGGGCTGCCGCAGTGGTTGGCTCAGTGGCAGCACGATTTCTTCAATTTGCAGAGTTTCCTGTGCGACTTTGTCGAGACGGCGATTTCCCGATACGTTGGCAAGATTCGAACGTGGGAAGTAGCCGCTCACGCCAACACAGGCGGAGTCATGGGACTGAATGAAGAAAACCGGCTGGCACTCTTGGCGCGGACCCTGGAAGTCGCGAGGCAAATTGACGAAGAGGCACAATTACTGATCCGTGTCAATGAACCTTGGGGCGCCTATCAGTCGAACGGTAATCACCGTCTTTCTCCCGCGCAATTCGTGGATGCCTTGGTCCGTTGTGGAGTCGGGCTTTCCGGAGTTAATTTGGAAGTCTGCATCGGTTTCGAGCCAGATCGCTCGATGTACCGTGATTTGCTGGATCTTTCGCGTCTGATTGACCAGTGGACAATGCTCGAATTGCCGCTTTACGTGACTCTGGCGTTTCCATCTTCCGCCGACGCTGATCCGAACTCCCGGCCCGGATTGGACGTTGGGGCGGCTTGTTGGAAAACAGCATGGAGCGAAGAATCCCAAGCCAATTGGATCGACCTCATTGTGCCTCTCTTGATGGCCAAGCAATCGGTCGTCGGCATTTACTGGTCGCATTTGACCGATGCCTCGACGCACGAGTTCCCGAATTCCGGCTTGGTGACGGCCGACGGGACCGCGAAACTCGCACTGGGCCAATTCGCCAAGACGCGGCAGTCGAATTGGGAATAGTGCGGGCATCCGGCGAGTTTGACGGCCAATCTCGGCAATCGCTTGCCTGTCAATTCGCCAAAAATGACGTTATTGTATCGTCGCCTTGACTGTCAGCCGCGCCGATTACGGTCTGCCATTCGCGGACGTTTCGTTGATCGTCGCCTCGGCTTTTCTGAAATAGGTTGTTACGAAATCGGTCGATCGGAATTCCCCATGGCTCTTGACGTTTACGATCCGTGCCCGTGTGGGAGTGGCAAGAAGCTGAAGTTTTGCTGCAGCGCACTCGTCAGCGAGATGGATAAAGTCTTGCGTTTGCAGGAAAACAACCAGTCGCGCATGGCGCTGCAACTCTTGGATGGATTGCAAAAGAAACATCCTGACAACCCCTGGGTCTTGACGGCGCTTGCCACGATTCTGTTCGAGGAAGGCAGCCCGGCGGAAGCCAAACAGGTGCTGCGGGCGCTTCTTGAAGCCCATTCCGATCACTTGTTGGGAACGGCCTTGTTTGCATCCGCGTCGTTCGCCGCTGATGGTTTCACAAAATCGAAACCGGTGATCCTACGGGCATTCCAGCGGTGTGGCCGTATCTTTCCAGACGTCATGGGATCGTTGGCGGTGGGGATCGCGGCGAGCATGAACGCATTGGGCCATGAATTGGCCACGCGTCGGTATCTCGCGATGGCAATGCG
>CAUZVF010000188.1:0-7957 GCA_963582955.1 Planctomycetota bacterium | reverse complement strand
TTCGCCATTACCAGCGCGGAGACAGTCCCAGGACTGCGGCGTTGCAGGGAACTCAGCAAGTCTGGGGCGCGGTGCTGGCGTCGACTTTGACGACGCTGGCCGTGTTTGTTCCGGTGATCTTCGTGCAAGGACAAGCCGGGCAGTTGTTCCGCGACATTGCCATCGCCATCAGTTGTGCGGTGGGATTGTCGTTGATCGTGTCGATCACCGTCATTCCCATGCTGGCGTGCCGGATGCTGTCGGTGGAACGGAAACCGAAGAGCACCAACCTCATCTCACGGCTATTCGGACTGGCCACTTTGGGTGAGTGGTGTTCCGACGCGCTGGCCCGCTTCATTGGTTTCTTGATGCGGATGCGAGGCGGATTCGTTTCACGGATTGTGATTGTTGTTGGTTTCATCGCCGCCTCGATCCTCGGCACTCTTTACTTGATGCCCGAGACTGAATATCTGCCGAACGGCAATCGAAACCTCGTGATGGCGCAGATGTTGGTGCCTCCCGGCTACAATCTGAACAAAATGGTCGAGATTGGAAGGACGATCGAAGGGCATCTGGCTCCGCACTGGGAAGCGGCCGCGGATTCACCCGAAGCGGCTCAACTGGACGGCCCGCGCATCGACGGTTTCTTCTTCGTGGCGCGTGGGAAGTTCTTGTTCATGGGGGCTCGTTCGGGTGACGAGTTGCGTGCCGCGGAATTGGTTCCCGTCATGCGCCGCGCGGCGGGCAGCATTCCCGGCATGATCCCGTTGGTCAGCCAAGCCAGTCTGTTCAATCGCGCGCTAAGCGGCGGGCGGACGATCGATATCGAAATCACCGGTCCGGATTTGGAGAAGTTGGTCGAGATCGGCGGTGAAATCAACCAAATGTGCATGAAACGCTTCCCGCCGGCCGACGGGCATCAAATTATTCCGCGACCCGGTTTGGATTTGGCAAACCCTGAATTACACATCCTGCCCGAATGGGAAAAAGCATCGGAACTTGGCCTGACTTCCGCGGCCCTGGGTTATTCGGTCGATGCACTTGTCGATGGAGCCTACGCTGGCGATTACTGGCACGAGGGCCGAAAAATCGATCTGGTGATTTACGGCGCCGACGAATACTCACGGCATTCGCAAGACGTCGGCAGCCTGCCGTTGGCAACGCCCAGCGGAAAACTCGTGCCATTGGGATCGATCGCGACCGTCAAACTCGGCAGCGGACCGGAACAGGTCAATCACATCGAACGGATGCGGGCCATCACAATCCAATTGAAACCTGGACCCTCAATCGCTCTGGAAACCGCCTTGAAAACGGTTGAAAGAGAGATCCGCCAGCCGATGTTGCGATCGGGCGCTTTTCAGGATGGCTCGTATCAAATCCGGCTCGCCGGCACGGCCGACAAGTTGGAAGAGACGCGACGTGACCTGCAATGGAATCTGGTGTTGGCGCTGGTGATCACCTATTTGTTGATGGCGGCGTTGTTCGAATCGTTTGCCTATCCGCTTGTGATTATGACTAGCATTATTCTGGCATTGGTCGGAGGCTTCGGAGGGCTCGCGGTTCTGAATCTGTTCATACCGCAACAACTCGACATGCTAACGATGTTGGGTTTCGTGATCCTGATCGGAACGGTCGTCAACAACGCCATTCTGATCGTGCATCAAACATTGAATAACATCCGTGACGAACAGATGGAATATCGCGAGGCCATCACTGAAAGTGTCCGGACTCGAATTCGGCCAATTTTTATGAGTACGCTGACGACGGTTCTGGGCATGTTGCCTCTGGTCGTTCGACCGGGTGCGGGAAGTGAACTGTACCGCGGACTTGGCAGCGTTGTGCTGGGCGGCCTGGCCGTTTCAACAATCTTTACGTTGTTGCTGGTCCCCGTCGGATTCAGCTTGATGCTGGATATGAAGCAGTTCTTCGGTTCATTTGGCCGGCGCCGCGCCGTCGAAACCGATCGCATCGTGCAAACTCAGAATGAAACACCGATCGAGCAACCCGATCGTGGTGACGCAGTGCCTCAGACGCGATTGTGATGTGCCGCTGGTAGTGGGGTCTTTTCACTGTTTTGCAAATGTGAGCGGCAAGGCGCTAGCCGCCGGTTTCTTCGCGCTTTGCCGTATCACCGGTGGCTACCGCCATTCCGCTCACTTTCAAAAGACCCCACTACGCGTCCGCTGTTTCGAGGACGTGACTATCTCACAGCGTCCATGGTTCTCGCAGTTGTCGGCTGATCTTCGAGTTTGCCTCGTCATCGTCAACGAATCGCTCGTTCTTGGGATCCCACCGCAACGGACGTCGCAACTCGTAGCCGATGTTGCCGAGTTCGCAGACAGTGCTTGACCGATGTCCGATCTCGACATCGCAAATCGGCAGCTCACGGCTGCGGATACAATCGAGCCAGTTTCGGCGGTGATCGGTTGACGCATAGACGTGAAACTCGTCGGGACCGGTTTCGTGCTGGACGATGTCTTCCGGTTTGCTAACGATCTTCGGGCGGTCGACATAGATCGTTCCTTTCGTTCCTTCAAACGTGCAACCGTTGGGACCTCCGTGAAACATCTCGACACCATTGGCATACGTATATTTTAAGCCGCTGTGGGCAGTTCCTTCTGGAGGCTCGATTTTCACCGGGCCGCTGTCGTCCATTCCCAACGCCCACTGAGCGATATCGAAATGGTGGGCTCCCATGTCGGCCAGTCCGCCGCCCGCGAATTCACGGTATCGCCGCCATTGCGGAAAATGTTTGTGGATTCCTTTCGGGCAGAGAATCTCGTTGTAGCCGCGTTTGGGTGACGGGCCCAGCCACAGGTTCCAGTCGGTCCCGTCCGGAACATCTTCGGTTGGCAAGTCACAAGGAACCGCCGGACCGCCCACGCCGATGCGGATCGTCTTCACTTCGCCAATGTGACCGTTTCGAACGAGTTCAACCGCCTTCCGGAACCGACCGGCGAATTCGCTGCGCTGTTGGCTGCCGGTCTGAAAAACAACCTTGTGTTTTCTGGCGGCCGTGACCATGGCCCGGCCTTCGGCAATCGTCAGCGACAACGGTTTTTCGCAGTAGATGTCCTTTCCAGCTCGCGCAGCCCCGATCGCCGGGATCGCGTGCCAATGGTCGGGAGTTCCAATGACGACGGCATCGATGTCGTCGCGCGCCAGCAACTCGCGGAAGTCCACATACGAAACACACCCTTTGTAGGTTCCCTTCTTCCGTTGTTCGGCATACGCATCATCAACTCGTTGGCGGTTGTGTTCACGCCGCGTCGACTCGACGTCACACACCGCGACGACTTGGACATCCCTTTCCCGCAAGAACCGCCCGAGGTGACCCATCGACTGGCGTCCGAGTCCGATGAATCCCAGGTTGATGCGTTGATTCGCTTTGAAGCCATGTGCCGGAGCTGCGAACACAAGAGGAGCACCGATGCCAAAGGCGGTGGAAGTTTTCAGAAAATCCCGACGAGTGGTTTTGGGGTTCATGACTGTCTCGTGAAATTGCCGAGTTTCATTGGTCTTGTTGTTTCGAGGTCGACAAAGATATGTTGCGTGGGAGAATCCATCACCGCAAACTATAGTCGGGTTATCAACATGTTTGAACGGAACGGCCAATTTCAATCGGAGCCGCTGGATGTTCAAAAAGGTCCTTCAGGTTGTGGTTCTGATCCCCGTCTATTTTCTTGCATGCTTGGCATTGATGGCGGGCATTCATCTGATTAGTTGGCTGACGTGGCCGATTGCCAAGGCGTTCGACTAAGCAACTGCGCGGGAATTAATGTCGGCTTTCGCTCCGCGAATGCACGTCTTTTCGCGGAGCGAAAAGCGACTATCCGGTAAGTTATTTTCGCGCAGCGCCTAATTCGACAGCGCCACTTTGGTAGCAGCCGGTGTGCTTAAGTCGTTGTCGCGTCGTCGTTTAACGCCCAGCCGCAGGCGCCGGCTTCGTTGCCAGGCCGGCGTACGAACGTGCCGTCGGTGCCAGGCTGGGCGTTAAACGACGCAGTACCAATCGGTTACGTTCAACTGCTGCCACAAAGTGGCGCAGTCCAACCAAGAGCTGGTGCAAAAAAGGAAAACTCCGAATGTGCCGAAACACTTTCGGAGTTCTCCAACGATCAACATCAACTTCGCGGCACGGCCACGCGGCCCAGTTTTAGAACCCGCCGACTTTGGGACTTTCGGGGATCGGTGCGTCGCAAACCAAGGCGCACTGGTTCTGATCGCAGTCGTCGAACTCGTCGATGAAGAACGAGCCGTTCGTAAACGATTTGAGTTGGGCACTGTCACTCTTGGCCGCGGAAAAGCCGGTGTAGAAAAAGCCCTGGTTCACACAGCCGATTGCGTCGGCAACGTCGTTCAGTTCTTGCACGACCGCGTGCTGGATTTCGCTCAGGCCGACGATCATTCCAATAACGAGAATCGTCGCCACAAGCACGAGTTCGGCCGAAATAATAAACCCGGTTTCATCGTTCAGAAGTTGTTTCAACATGGGACTGAGTTTCCTTTCGTTTCGCTGAACTCGGCTTGCAAGCCAAGTTCATTTGCAGTGAGAGGCATCAAAACTGAGAGACGATGCCCGAATCAAAAGACTGACAGCGAAACCTTCACGCGGCGATTCCAAGGAGTGTTGTATGCGAGGGGCCACCGGTTGCCCGGTGGCCCCGAGGAACTCAGATGCTTGATCTCTCGCCAGCGATCAACTGACGAATTGGGATGCTCTCTACTTCATCCGATCGCTTGCGTCCGAGTAATATCGGTGAATTGCTATTTTCCGTTGATTCGTCATTCGTGTTGTGTTTGGTATCAATGGCATATCCGGTGCCAAACGTACAAACCGAGCTGTCCCTGCAATCAGATTGACCGGAATAATCGACGTAACCTTCATGTGCCGCAGTGACTTATGATTGCAGCGGTATTTGGCGGCCCCAATTTTCGGAAACAGTCCGTCAGTCGGATCTGTTAATGCGGCTTGGCGCGGTTGTACAGAATTTGTCAAGAAATCCGGACATAGCGGTGGTACCAACAGTGACGAGTGTGCCGATTCCGCAAAACGCGGGATCCCAGCGTCTAACTTCACATGCTTCGGCAACCAAAAAACTCCGGCTGCTTCAGAAGCAACCGGAGTACTGAGAATCGAGTTTCTGGTCAGCGAGAAATCGCCAGCTAGTCCGATGGTCGGTTCAACGGTCGATTGACATCGTTGATTGGCGGATGTTGAGGCGGCCGATTGCTGGAATGCGGACGTGATTTTGGCGGCACGAATTCATTCGAGAAATTGTCCTGATGCGGCCGCAAGAATTGCTTCGAGCGTTTGTGGTCCACATGATCACGACGACCCCGATCACCGTGCGGCTCACACGGGACGATAACCTTTGGACCGGATTCCGATTCGACGCATTCTTCGACGACTGTCGGCAATTCGTGAATCTCAACGGTCGCTGCCTCTTCGACAACGACTTCAGCATGTTGCGTCGCGGGCGCATGGCCGATGTCTTCAGCGAACGCCACGTTCGTACAACGCGCGCCGCCATCGTCGAATGATGACCCCAAGACATAACTCTTGGTCCGAAAAGCACCACGTCGCCCGCACGACCCACGGGCACTGAATCCGCTATAGGCATATCCCTGTCGAATTGAAGAAACCGCACCCGCGAGATCTTGGAACTCGCAATTGATGGCACCGGCCAACGAGTGCAAACCAACGATCATACCAATGACACCAAATGTCAGGATGATCACTAATTCGGCGGACAAGATCAGCCCGCATTCATCACGCCATAGACGCTGCAACAAAATAGACATGGTTAAACCTTTCTTTGAATGGAATTCTCGCTTCTGGCAGCAGAGCAGGCTCGGCGTTGATAGGACGGAGCCATCTTGTCGTGTCCGACCTGATCCGCGACGAAAACACAGCCGTGCCGTGCCGTACTGGGATACCGGCAGAGAACTCGTCCAATTCAACGCGAAAACCGCGAGGCGGAAACTCAGACCTCGGATCGTGGTTGAATTAGACTTTCTCGGCTCTCTGCCGGATTCCCTGCAAACAAATTCCGTCGACAATTGCCGGCGGATGCATTCGACGGTCTCTCAGGTCACCGAATGCCGCAGCGGTCTCTCAGGCCGCCAAACTTGCTCGCTTCTGCTCCCAACATTTTCAAACGTGAAATATCGAGGATCACTAGATTCGATACAGTCGTTATCACCGGAATTATTGGCACATCCCGTACCATTCGCGCAACCGTCACAACCGGCAAAACAACACCAGCGACACAACTTGGCTGCTGCTATTAGGTTACGGTCAATTGATACTCAGAATCTCGCGGATCGGGTGTCTGCTAATTCTGGATTTGTGAAATGAGTTGATTCGAACGATTGACAGAGTTGTAAAGGTGATGTTAATCGAATTGAACATGGCCGTTCGCAACGTACTCTGAATCGAGGAAATGCTCAGGCGTTCGATCTGCGAGAAGACTCGTGTTGGCTCAGCGGTCTTTTCGCACCCGCTGGGCACCAGTCGTACCATCTCGACAGCGAAATCGTTAATCCGTGGACATCGCCAACGTGTTTTGGTCTTTCACCATCTCGAAAGTGACGGAGATTTTTGTTTGCCTGTCGAGGTGAAACCGCTGTTTCGGCCGGATGTATTGCGGTCGCGTTTGAAAGCCTTTGAGCTCTCACCGCGGGTGACCGAACACCGCGAGTTGCTCGTCAAGTGGGCGGATCTGCTTCGCTCGGCGCAGGCCGACCGGTTGAAAGAGCAGGAACTGCTGCCCGACTTTCTGACGGACATCTTCACCGTCCTGCTGGGCTATTCGCGACCGACGGACTGTCCGTCACACTATCTGATCTCCCGTGAGAAGCACGTACAGGTCGATGGCAAGTTCGCCGATGCCGTGCTGGGCGAGTTTGGGGAAGAACAAGAGCGGTTCTTCGTCGCGGTTGAAGGCAAGGGACCTACCGATCCGCTGGACCGGCCGTTCAAGAACCGGAAGATGTCGGCGGTCGATCAGGCGTATCGTTACGCGATCAACTTGCCCTGTGACTGGATCATCGTCACATCAATGCGGCAGACACGGCTGTATTACAAGGGAGCCGATCAGCTCACCTACGAACGCTTTAACATTGGCGAGTGGGCGGGTGAGTTTCGGTACCGGCTGTTCTCGCAATACATCGAACGCCTACCGGTTCCCAATTGCTCGGATGCCGATCGCGATGCGATCGGAGCCTTGGCACAAAACTGCAATTCACTCGCCCCAACGCGTCACAACATCGAACAGCAGTTTCGGAAGCGCCTCGCGAGCACGTTCGGAGAAGCGGAAGACGGAACTAAACGAGGCAGTCTCAACAACAAGGCCAAGTCATGGTGGGAGCTGTCACTGAACCAACTTGGAGCCGCGCTGAAGACGAGCTTCAAGCTGCCGGCCAACCCGTTCAAGAATCCACGGACGGCCGACGAGTGGGAATCGTATCTTGCCGAAAAGAAAGCCGAAGTCGACCGCCTGTCCTGCCAACTCGCTGATGCCGAAGCCGAACTCAACGACCGCGTCTACCGCCTGTTCGACCTGGCGTCCGACGAAATCAAACTGCTCCAACGCGAAGTCGAACATTGATCACAGTTTCGGCTGGGTGGCTGGGGTTGGAGCGACGTCAGGAGCGAAACCCCGGTGCGTCGAGCCTGGCAATCATCTCCGAAATGCAAGAAGTAGAGGGTTTTCCTCGGGGTCAGCTACGCGATGTTGAGCGATTTTGACCGCGACGGGTGTCGATTCATGGTCAAGGGCTGTTACAATACTGCTGGAGCAAACAAATCGGAATTCCTGAGAACGAACGATGAATCAGGTGATTATCGACCAGGCGACTCGTGCGAAACTCGAAGCAGTCTCCGAAACCGTTGAGCTGCGAGACGAAACGGGACGGATCCTGGGGCATTTTGTCCCAACGGAACTATCCGGAAAGGGTTCGAATGAAGACCGAG